>JBHIBM010000167.1:0-5123 GCA_046759085.1 Candidatus Zixiibacteriota bacterium | reverse complement strand
AGGCTCCACACCTGGCTGGGGAGAAAGCCACCACGATTATAGCCCAGAGATGTTCGTAATTGAGGTCCACCCTGAAGTCCTCGTCGGGGGAGAGGAGAGCGCCACTATAACATACCAGTTGCCTCCCAACACCGAGCTGACCTTAAAGCTCTACGATATTGAGGGCAGGCTGCGTAAGACATTTGAGATCACCGCGCAAAAGCAAATCGGGGAGTTGGAATGGAACGGCGAAGACGATAACGGTCAACTTCTCCCCGGGGGAGTCTATATCCTTTATGCGGGGACCTCCGGGGGCTATTCGGGTGATAAGACTATCACCATAGCTATCGCGAAAAGATTTTGAGATTAGCCAAAGAGCGACTGAAACTCTGAATAGATCATTCAAGCTCAGTAATTGAGAATCATACTCACAGCCTTTCTTCTTTTGTTGCTTTTGTCCTCCCAGGCTTTTTCCTTTTTCTCCAGGATGGAGACCTCCGCAGCCAGTTTGGCCATCGGCGGCGGAGACCTCTGCAACCTCGCCTCCCCCGGGGTTGTCTTCTCAAATCCGGCCTCCCTGGGGATGATTCAAACAGGTTCTCTTCACAGTTCGTATAAGAATTACTACAACATCGGGAGACTCTCCTGTTACAGCCTGTCTCTAATAGTGCCGCATGAGTCCATGGGAGTGGGCATCTATTACGAGAGCTTCGGCGAGGCCTCTTTCTATCGGGAGCAGGAGGTTTCTCTCTCCCTGGGAGGGCAGGTATATGGAGGGCTTTACCTCGGTGCCAGCTTCAAACATCTCCAACTGTCGATCGACGGAGGCAGATTTTCCCGCAAGGGAACCAGCGGGGATTTGGGTCTGGGATACGATACCCGGGAGGGCTTACTTCTGGGTCTCTGCTTTCAGAACCTGTTGTCAGCTGGAGGCACCAGAGACGATTTTGACCTCAATACCACAACTCAGATGGGAATCGGAATTTTCCCTTACGAGAATCTTTATTTTTCTCTATCTTACTCTCACAGTGATGATGTTAGACGCTGGTATTTCGGTCAGGAGCTCTCTCTTTCGGATTACGCCCAACTCCGTTGTGGGCTGCAGAGCGACCCCACCAGATACACCGCTGGATTTGGGATCTCTTGGGAGAGGTTTGCTCTGGATCTGGCCTACCAGAGTCATCCGCTCTTGGGAGCTACCTCCCAGATCGATTTGAGAGTGGAGCTATTCAATAAGGAGAGAAGATGATTCGGACTTTGCTCGAGGATAACGAGGAAGAATTCTTAGCGCCGTACGCCTGCAAGAGTCGTCACACTCGGGGGAGGAGATACCCAGAGGAGAAACATCCCTACCGCACAGATTTTCAGAGAGATCGGGAGAGGATAATTTACTCATCCGCATTTCGGCGTCTTGAATACAAGACCCAGGTCTTCGTCAACCACGAGGGGGATCATTACCGCACCCGTTTAACCCACACCATCGAAGTCGCTCAGATTGCCCGCAGCATTGCCAGGGCGCTACGACTCAACGAAGACCTCGCAGAAGCTATCTCGTTGGTTCACGATTTGGGCCACACCCCCTTTGGTCACTCTGGGGAGGAGAAATTGAAGGAGCTGATGGAGGAGGTCGGTGGCTTCGAACACAACTGCCAGACTCTTCGGGTGGTCGATCTCCTGGAGGAGAGATACCCCGACTTCCCTGGTTTGAACCTCGCCTACGAGGTGCGGGAGGGGATTATGAAGCACGAGACCATATACGATAAACCGGCCTCCGGCGAGTTCAACCCTGAGGAGCAGCCGACTCTGGAGTGTCAGGCGGTCAGCTTCGCGGATGAGATCGCATATAACTGCCACGATGTGGACGATGGCCTCTATTCAGGGGTCCTGACCGAGGAACAGCTGGCGGATCTCGACATCTGGAAACAGTTGAAACAGAAAGCGGGTGATGTTTACCTGCAGTTGCCGGAGCGGGGCCGCCGCAAGCTGATGGTTAAGCTCCTGATCAACGAGCTGGTGACCGACCTCATAAGGGAGTCGGAGGCAAAAATCAAGCGCCTGAAGATCGAGACTTCGGAGGAGGTCCGCTCCGCTGGGGAACCTCTTCTCACCTTCAGCAAGGAGAAGACCAGACAGAACTCCCAACTAAGGACCTTCCTTTTCGCCAATATGTATACTTACCACAAGATGCTCAGAATGTCGGATAAGGCCAAAAGGACCATAGAAGAGCTCTTCGAGGCTTACAGCAGGAATCACAATCTCTTGCCCCCCTGGATCCGAGAAAGGATTGACGGGGACCACCCCCTGATTGTGATAGGGGATTACATCGCCGGCATGACCGACCGTTTCGCCATGCTGGAGCACAAGCGGCTCCACGATCCCTACGAGCTGGTTTAGGCCCAACTCCAGGAAAACCTTGCAGATACTGGATGGATTTGCTATATATTTGAAGGCTCGGTGCAATTTCAGGGTGATATCAAAGCTTAAACATACTCTCTGCCTAACCGATTCAAAAGGACTGCAATCATGAATTACGAAGTCAAACAGATAAATGTCTGGAGTGCCATCAAGGTCTCCTTCATCATCAACGCTATTTTGGGAGTCCTGCTGGGGCTTCTGGTGGGCCTGATAATGTTGTTTTTCAGCGCCCTGATATCGAGATTAGCTTACCTCCCCGCGGGACAGACCGATTTCGGTCTCTTCACCGGGGTGGCCTCCATTATCATCTTCCCCGTGATTTACGGGGTGTTCGGTGGCATCGTTAATGGGATAATCGTCACCGGACTTTTTTGCCTCATCTATAATCTGATTGCCAGGGCCACCGGAGGGGTGGTTTTGGAGTTGAAGGGCGCGGAGCTCCCCCCCCAACAGGCAGGCCCAACTACCTATCAGAGGCCCGAACCGATAAAGGAGCCGACAGAACCACCTCCTCCCCCGGAAGAGAGAAAAGAACCTCCCCCAGAGACAGAAGCTGGAGGTCCCGTTGTCACCCCCTAGCGAGGTCAGAGTTCGTATAGCCCCCAGTCCCTCCGGCTTCCTGCACGTGGGGACGGCTCGAACTTCGATCTACAACTGGCTCTTCGCCCGACATCACAGGGGAAAGTTCATCCTCAGGATTGAGGACACCGATTTAGAGAGGTCAGACCCCGAGCTGGTGGAGGTCATCTTAGAGGGCCTCCGCTGGTTGGGGCTCAACTGGGATGAGGAGCCCTATTATCAATCCAAAAGGTTCGAGGTCTATCCGAGCTATGCCGAGAAATTACTCCGGCAGGGAAAGGCCTACCATTGTTACTGTTCTCCGGAGCTATTAAAGCAGAAGCGTGAGGAGGCCATAAGGGAGAAGCGTTCAGTGAAGTATGACCGCCACTGCTTGCATCTCAGTGATGAGGAAAAAAAGAGGCTCGAGGCGGAGGCCGCTGCGAAGGCTATCAGGATTAGAATTCCTCCGGGGGAGACGAAATTCAAGGACATAGTTTATGGAGATTTGTCCTACGACAATGCCGACATCGAAGATTTCATCGTGATGCGTTCCGACGGTCGGCCCACCTACAACTTTGCCTGTGTGGTCGACGATTACGAGATGAAAATCAGCCACGTAATCAGGGGAAACGACCACATCCCCAATACCTATAAACAGCTCCTCTTATATGAGGCTTTAGGAATCACCCCCCCGCAGTTTGCACACCTGCCCTTGAGCTTAGGAATCGATCGCTCCAAGATCTCCAAAAGAGATGGCGCCGTCGCCATCACCGACTATCGCCAGATGGGTTTTCTGCCGGAGGCGATAGTCAATTTCCTGGCGCTTTTAGGGTGGTCTCCGGGCGATGACCGGGAGCTAATGTCGACCTCAGAGCTCATCGAAGCCTTCTCATTAGAACGGGTATCACAATCTAACCCGGTGTTCGACATCGAAAAGCTCAAATGGATGAACGGCGAGTATATCCGCTCCAAGGACGACAACGAACTGGTTCCTCTGGTGGCACCCTTTCTGATCGAGGCCGGCTTGACCACCAAGTTAGCGGTGGAGATCCGCTGGGAGTATTTGAAAAAGGTGGTGGGGCTTCTGAAGGGGAGGTGCCGGCTTTTGACCGATTTCGCCGAGGTGGGGAGGTATTTCTTCACCGACAAGTTCGACTACGAGCCCGAGGGAGTGAAAAAACATTTCTCCTCCCCAGAATGCGACCGTTGGCTGGCGAGTTTGGCGGAGCGCTTCTCGAGGTCGCAGAAGTTTGATCTCCAGGCAATAGAGACCTCCTTGCGCGGTCTGGCAGAAGAGCTCGGAATCTCCGCCGCCAAGCTGATTCACCCCACCCGTCTGGCGACTACGGGAATGACCAAAGGGCCTTCTCTGTTTGAGCTGTTGGAAGTACTGGGTCGGGAAGAGGTCGTAAAGAGGTTAGAAAGGGCCGTCGACTTCATAAGAGGAAACCCCACCCCCGCCGATAGAACCGGCACGGGGTAAGCCCCACTCTGGAATGGCAAAATCTCGACAGTCCTATTACAACAAGAAGTGGAACCAGCTCCGGCGGGCGAGAGTTTTCTCCAAAGTCAGATTCTTCGGTCGCAGAAGGAAGTGGAACATAAAAACCTTCTGGTGGAGAAGAAAAAGAGGCTTTAAAAGCTAACATTAAAACCCTAAGCTGGGTTGGTCAAAAAAGCTTAGATTCTTTCACGCAAAAAATCTTCCCTTTCATCAACATCTCCATCTAAGGTAAAATCTGAAACATACTTGAGACCCTAAACGGTTAGTTAAGGATCAAGCCCTCATGCTGGGGCAGGAGTTGAACTCCTGCCCCCACAAAATCGCACCGAAAATGCTTGACCTCACGGGCCAATGAGCTATCTTGTTTTTGGAGGGAAGCTTTTCGCGTTGAGTCAGTGACGAATTGGCTCTAAATTGTTGTGGGGTGTCTCATGAGAGCGTTAACTATTCCAATCCTGCTCTGGATCGCAGTATTGCCCGTCATCGCTTCGGGGATCGAGGTCTCTGGCGATGTCTGGGGAACCTGGTCTCCGGTGAACAACCCTTACGAGGTGGTCGGGGAACTGCGGGTGCCGCCGGAATCGACCCTGGTGATCGAGCCGGGAGTGTTCGTTGATTTCCAGGGACATTACAAGTTCATCGTGGACAGCCTGGCGACGCTTTT
>JBHIBM010000166.1:0-5135 GCA_046759085.1 Candidatus Zixiibacteriota bacterium | reverse complement strand
GGGAACATCGTCGGGAACAGAATCAATCACCTCCTTCAAGGTGGGCCAACCAGACTCTCCCAGGGCCTCGAAGAAGGCGATATTCGGCTTGTAGGCGCAAACTAAATCCCGGGTCGCCCCGATGATCTGCCGGCAAAATTCCTTGACTGGGTTTTGCCGGTCTTTGAGAGAAGATGGCAAGCTCTCCAGATTGGGGTCTAAACCGACGCAGAGCCAGGAACGATTACGCCGGGAAGCTTCGAGCAGTTTTTCCAGAAACGTCAAAACTCACACCGCCACAGAGAAGTTGAATGACACCTGAATAAAAAATCTCATTGACTTTCGAAAGTCAATCACTTTGGTTGTGGTCTGCAAGTTTTGGACGAGAGTGTGAGCTTCCTCACCGACGGGGTCCTTCTCCGGTTGTAGCTTGAATCTATTCCGTCCTATCTGGTTACAGAAATATCTTGACAGCGCCGAGAATATGAGTCTATTTGGATGGCTTCACAAACTTTGCACGTTCGCACGGAGGTAAAACACGATGAATCCACGTTTTGTCCCCTGGACCTTTGCAGTTGTCGCCGTCGTTTGATTGGGGGCACTTGGCTGAGGTCGGGAGAGCCGCTCGAAGCAAAGCCCACAGAAGGGCAGCTGATCGCCTATCAATCTAACGATTCCAGGATCTGGGAGATTTGGGCTGAACGAGATGTAAACGGAGTCCTTGATACTGTGCGCATCAGCCCCGACACCACCTTAGGAGCTTATGGTTTCAGCGAACCGATAATCATGGGAGAGGGCGCAAACCTGTTCTGCGCAATGCTGGTTCACAAGCAGGTAAAGGGGGATTCCACCTTCATTCTGCTGAGGAGAAGTAGCGATTTCGGTGAGACCTGGGAAAATATGAGGGCCATCGGAAGGAGCGGGGCCATCGCCCGGCACCTGCGCGCCTGCTATAAGAATGGCGTCATTCACGTGGTGTGGGAGGATTGTCGTTCCGGTTACTGGAGGATATACTACGATGCGGTATCTGTTTCTTAGTCTTGCAATAGCGCTCATCTGCTTGAGTACCGCCTGGGGTTACCAGGGCGAGAATTTCTTCATCATTAACTGGGACGGAATGCGGTATGATGCTATGGCGGACAGTCTCTCGAAACTCCTGTTGGAGGAATTGACTCCGGAGGGAATCTACTTCGAGCGCCTTTACAACGCCTGGCACACCTGGACCAGTCCCGCGCACGCCAACATTCACACCGGTAATCCCCAATACTACCCGAACGTTAGCAACGAGATTCACTTGGATCACTACCTCCCCTCCCTGCTGGAGACCTACGTGAAGGAGAAGGGGAGCGGTCCCGCTGACAGCGTCAAAGCGTGGTTTTTTGGAAACTCCAAAAATGATTACGCCTGGGGTTACAGTCGTCACCCCAGCTACCCGGACTTCTCCGATGAGACCACCATCCACGCCGCCAGATGTATCCGCGATCGGCCGCGGGATGTGAGACTCTGGGAGGAAACGATTCGGCCGGTTCTGGATGATTTGGAGCCAGATTTCGTCTACATCGATTTCCACGATGTCGATACCCGAGGGCACGGGATCGATTCTCAAAACTATGATAGTACCGTGGCGAGATATTACGAAGCCATAAAGATTGTGGACTCACTGACGCATCATATCCTCCACGAGTATATTCCCTCCAAAGAGAAATACCGGGACAAGACCAACGTTCTGATTATTAGTGACCACGGAAGACATCGCAATGGCATCAATAACGGCTTACAGGGCCACCATTGCGACTGCATGGGCTGCCGGCATGTAATGGGACTTCTGTGGGGTCCAGATTTCAAAGAGGGGATGAGGGTGGAAGCGTCAACCTATCAGACTGAATTTGCTCACACCATAGCGCACCTCCTGGGGCTTTTGGCTCCTCATGCCAGAACTTCAAGAATACGCACCGAGTGGCTCAAAAGTCCGGAGCCGGAGACCCGGTTTTCTCCCCGCAAGGCTCGAGAAGTCCTCTCGAGAGATTCCGTGACCAGCAGTTACCCTGATATCGACGTCCCCGGAAACGGGCGGGTTCATGTGGTCTGGTGCGAGAACGACCGCGTGATCAAATACCGTCACAAAGATGGTGACACCTGGTCTGATCCGGACAGCTTCGTGGCCAACCTGGGCGAACTTGTGAAGACGCCGAAGATTTCGGTCAGGGGCGATGGTGTGGTCGTCTGTTGGGAGAGATATGACAGGAAATACCCCGGATTTCGGAGCTGGTATCTGGAGATGGTTTACTCGACCGACGGCGGTGAGACCTGGTCCCCGATTCAAAAGAATATCTTTGAGAAAGCGGTTCTAATCGCCGATTTGATCCTGGGTCGGGACACCCTGGGTCCGTATGTTTTGGTGGCGGCCTCTCACACCCCCGAGCGGGGCGAGATAGTCCCGCCCTTGGGAATGCTTACGATCAAGAAAGGTCGACCGGAAGGCGTCTGGGAGCTGAAATTTGAGACTGATACCCGCTCCAGCATACATAACCTCGACGTGGAGGTGAAGGGATCTGACATCACTGTGGCTATTGAAGCGGTCTTCATGCGCCGTAATAATTCGGAGATTGGCAAGTGCACCTCCAGCGATCACGGGGAGAGCTGGGTGGGACCGACTCGAGTGACCTTCGATCCTCAAACCGGCTATCTCCTGCACGACTACTATCCCACCAGCGTGGCCAGGGTGTTGCAGGCGGGATGGGAAAGCCTCAAGAGAGCTGAAGCCGGACCCTCCAGATTCGCCTTACTTGAGACCCATCCCAATCCGTTCAACCCCATCGCGGTTGTGAGCTACAACCTTCCCGAGGCCACAAAGGTTCGTCTCGAAATGTTCAATCTCAAAGGACAGAGAGTCGCAGTCCTAGTGGAGGAATTCCAGGAGGCGGGGAATCACTCTGTGACCTGGGATGCCACAAACTTCAATTCCGGCGTTTACTTCTCCAGGCTGACTGCGGGAAAGCAGACTGTCAAAAGGAAAATGCTGCTTCTGAAGTAAAAGGAAACCTTCTGCGTGCCCGATAGCAAAGTGCCCCGATGGACTTGGGGCATTGTTTTTAGTGAGCTGTGACATTAGAAGGGCTGGTTTTTCTTGACAACAGTGTTGAGAAAGTGTACATTATAATGTCGAGTTTTAGGCAAGCTAAGTTTTCTTTTTGACAACTGAATAGAATCTTTAGGAGGTTGAGATGCGAGTTGCATTGACGCTTTTACTGGCGGCAGTCGTATTGTTTCCCCTGACTGCCGGTGCTACTATCATCAACATTCCCGGGGATTATCCGACTATACAGCAGGGGATAGACCACGGGCAGGATGGCGACACTGTGCTGGTGCAGCCGGACATCTACTTTGAGAACCTTAACTTCAACGGGCATAATGTGGTTTTGGCTTCGCTGTTTTTGACCACCGGGGATACAGCTTACATATCCAGCACGATAATTGACGGAATCCTCGGCGGTTCAGTTATTCGCTTCTACAGCCAGGAAGACAGCACCGCGCAGGTTGTGGGATTTACGATTAAGAATGGGCGCTCTTATGACGGGGGCGGTATTTATTGTCGCGACAGCAGCCCAACCATAAGAGACAACATCATTAGCGGCAATTCTGCTTACGATTGGGGCGGTGGGGTTTATTGTGAGTCGTGCAGCCCAACCATAAGGAATAATGCCATCTGGGATAATTCGGCTGACGGCGTCGGCGGGGGGATTTGTTCTCGGGAATCCAGCCCCACGATAAGCGATAATATCATCAGCGTGAATTCAGCTTTCTCGGGCGGCGGGATTTATTGCAGCATTTCCAGCCCTACGATAAGGAATAATACCATTAGCGGGAATTCTGCTGACTCGCGCGGCGGCGGAATTTATTGCTCTACTTCCGGCGTGCGGATTACGAATACCATCTTATGGGCAAACACAGCACCTGACGGTCCGGAGATTTACGAGTCAAATAGCAGTCTATACGTCACCTACTGCGATGTCCGGGGTGGCTGGGCAGGGCAGGGGAATATCGACTGCGACCCCCTGTTTAGGGACCCTCAACACGGGGACTTCCAAATAACCTGGGAAAACTATCCCGTCCCCGATACCACAAAATCATGCTGCATAGATGCTGGTGACCCTAACTCACCTCTGGACCCGGATAGCACCAGAGCCGACATGGGTGCACTCTACTTCCACCAGTATGGTGTGCAACTTGTTTGCGAGGGCCTGAACCCTGTGTTCTGTCGTGGCGGGCGTTTCAACTTCAACCTCATCGTCCGCAACAACACTGGTAGTGAGGTCTCGGGCATGTTGGCTTTTGGTGCCTATTCTGATTATGACTGCGACCCCTCCAACACTTTGGTCACCATACGGAGGAGCAAGACATATCCTCCTGGCGTTACTCAGAGCTATTACTTTTTCAAGGTCCCTAACGCCGCTGGGCCAGGGCAGTATAGTGCTTCGGTAGGAGGTACTCTTGATGGTTACGAGCTGTTCTGCTGCATGAACACCGACATTGTCCAGTGCGGGCCATGGCGGATGGGCCACAACACCGAGTGGGATCTGGTTGAAGTTGACCGCTCGGAGGTTAGCTTATCTACAATCACTCAACTCTACCAGAACTATCCTAACCCCTTCAACGCCACCACCGTCATCAATTATCAGTTGCCCGCTCACAGTCATGTGAGGCTGGAGGTTTACAACACCCTTGGGCAGAAAGTGACCGCATTAGTGGATGAAACACAGGAGGCTGGATATAGGTCTGTCAGCTGGGATGCCTCGGGCGTCTCTTCGGGGCTTTATTTCTACAGGCTGACTGCTGGTGATTACACCGAGGCCAGAAGGATGATGTTGGTGAGGTGAGAGGACGGTGCTGTCGAATGCCCACATTCGACAGACCTTGCGTCAGATGTAGGCATCTGACGCCACACAAAAACCTTCCGCTTTCTGAAAAACAAAAATGCCCCGACAAGATCGGGGCGTTATCTTTTATCTCTCTTGGATTCGGCTATTTTTTCACTGCTTCGGCGCCACGATCCACCGCCTTATAGTTCATCTCCACAATCTCTTTCTTAGCGCGGGTGTACACTTTGGGGATTGACTCTTTGATGGTGGCAATCGGCACCGCTCCGGTGAGCTCGG
>JBHIBM010000165.1:0-5169 GCA_046759085.1 Candidatus Zixiibacteriota bacterium | reverse complement strand
CACCTTTTCTAAGGGAACCGACATCTTCTGCATCTCGAAGAGGATTTTCAACGCTCCTGCACCCAGGAGGCTTTTTCTGTCCCCACGGAAATCGAGGTTATTGGTGCCGATTGCCTGTCGCATCAATCTACTGAAGAGATAGGCCTCTTCGTTGGAGAGCAGATCGGAGGCAATTCCACCCAGAGCCTCCGGCCCGCTCTCAGATTTTATCTTCTTGATTCTGTCGGCAATGAAATTCAGGGCCTCCTCCCACTGAACTTCGCGGAAAGTGTCACCTTCCTTTATCATTGGAGATTTGATGCGGTCGGGATGATCGGAGAAAACCGAGCCGAATCGACCACGGTCACAGAGCATCCCCTCGTCGATGAAATCGTTCCTCCTGCTGGTATTTCGTATATGTCCCCTCCGCTGGTGTGACCACGCGGTCATATTGCATCCGTCACCGCAAAGGGGACAGATCGTGGGAGTTTGCTCACACAACCAGTTGCGGATCTTGTAGCGAAAGTTTCTGGCGGTGAGAGCACCCACCGGGCAGTACTCGACGGTGTTGCCAGAGAACTCATTCACGAACTGCTTCCCCGGCGGTACGTTTATGTCGGTCTTGGAACCGCGCTCAAAAGCTCCCAGGTCGGAGTAACCGGCGATCTCCCTAGCGATGCGAGTACACCGGAAACAGACAATACAACGGTTCTGATTCCGGTAGATGAGGGGGCCGATCCTGAGGTCGTCGAAGTGATAATGGGTATCGACGATCCACCTGACCCTATCCTCGCTGTAACGTGTCATCATCGGTCCGTGATCGTAAGTCAGATCCTGGAGGTCGCATTCCCCTCCTTTGTCGCAGGTGGGACAATCCAAGGGATGATTGGTGAGGACAAACTCCAAAACCTTTTCCCGAGCTTTTATCACCTTTTCCGTGTTGGTGTGAACCACCATCCCCTCCGCCACCGGATTCACGCAGGAGGCCACCAGCTTGGGCATCTTTTCGACCTCCACCAGACACATCCGGCAGGCGCCGACTGACTCCAAATTGGGATGCCAGCAGAAGTAGGGAATATCTATGCCGACGCTTAAGGCCGCCTCCAAAATGGTGCTATCCTTCGGGACTTCAATCTCCCGACCATCTATAGTCAATTTTACCTTACTGTTGTCCATCTTCGGCTTACTTGAACACCGGCTTCCCCTTTACCAGACAGGTCTTGTTCTTCATGTGATAATCATATTCCTCTCGAAAATGCTCGATTGTGGAGCGCACCACCGGCACCGCTGCATCTCCCAGAGGGCAGACAGTATATCCCTCGATGTAATTGCATATATCCAGCAACAGATCTACATCCCCCGACTCTCCTTTGCCGTTCTCTATCCGTTCTAAGATTTTCAGCATCCAATATGTCCCCTCCCGGCAAGGGGTGCACTTCCCACAGGATTCGTGCTGATAAAATCTGGTCAGCCTCCAGGCGACATTCACCATGCAGGTGGTCTCGTCCATGACGATCACCCCCGCAGAGCCGAGCATGCTGCCGGCCTCGACAACAGACTCGAAGTCGAGCTTGACATCGAGCTTGTCCGGGGGCAATAGAGGAGTTGAGGAGCCGCCGGGTATCACCGCTTTCAGCTCCCGGTCCTCGAAGATCCCGCCTCCGTATTCGTATATCAGCTCCCGTAGAGGTGTCCCCATCGGCAGCTCGTAGTTGCCGGGACGTTTAACCTGTCCCGACAAAGAGAATATCTTCGTTCCCGTTGATTTCGGCGTCCCCATAGAAGCAAACCACTCCGCGCCGTTATTGATTATGTGAGGGACGTTCGACAGGGTCTCGACGTTGTTTATCACTGTGGGGCAACCGTACAATCCCACAATTGCAGGATAGGGAGGTCTCACCCGTGAGAGTCCCCTCTTCCCCTCAATCGACTCCATCAACGCCGTCTCCTCTCCGCAGATATAAGCGCCGCCGCCTCGATGGAGGTGTATCTCCAGATCGTATCCGGAGCCGAGAATACTTCTACCCAGGAAATTCTTATCCTCCGCCTCGCTCAGAGCTCTCATCAGCTGTTTTGCGCCATAACCGAACTCCCCGCGTATATAGATGAAGCCGATGTGAGCCTGAACGGCGTAGGCGGCGATGATGGATCCCTCTATCAGCTGATGGGGGTCTCTTTCGAGCAGTTGCCGGTCCTTAAAGGTGCCGGGCTCGGATTCGTCGGCGTTTATTAAGAGATATTTGGGCTTGGGCGAATCTTTGGGGACAAAGCTCCACTTCACCCCGGCCGGGAAACCTGCTCCGCCTCGGCCTCGAAGCCCGGATTCCTTGACGATGTCGGTGACTTGATCCGGAGTATACTCCTTGAGAACCTTGGGCAGGGCGCTATACTCACCGTTTTTCATATAGACCTTGATGGTGTCCTGGCCGGGCTCATCGATGTATTTGAAAAGTATCTTTTCGGACATAACCGCTCGCTCTACATCAGTCTTCATGAGGGCGTCTTTCGCCTCTTTACAATCCGGCTCCGATTTGAAACATCTTTACGGTTTCAGCTGGGAGCATAGCCAGAGAAGTTCCGAGCATCGCCTCTCTCAAGATGGGGGACCTCCCTTTCTTGTTCCCTCTCGCCTGAATTCCTCTAAGAGCTTGTCCACCTTGTCTCTGGTCAGGTTTTCATAATACTCGTCGTTGACCTGCATCATCGGAGCGGTGCCACAGGAACCCAGACACTCCACCGTTACAGCCGTGAAAAGACCATCCGGAGTGGTCTCCCCCAACTTCACATTCAATCTCTCCAAGAGGTAATCGACCAGACTGTCAGCTCCCAGAAGAGCGCACGAGAGGTTATTGCAGACCTGAATGAAGTATTTCCCCACCGGCTTTTTGGGAAACATGGTGTAAAAGGAGGCGTTTTCAGCCAGCTCCAGGTAGGGCAGCTCAACGACCTCAGCAGCCTCTTTCAACTGCTCGTTGCCGACATAGCCGAACTGACCATAAACCACGTGTAACGCTGGAAGTATAGCTGTTCTTCGGTCCGGGAACTTGTCCTTCAATTCCTGGAGCTTCTCTATCGATTCCTTGGAAAGTGACATTGTAGCCATTCAGCTTCTCAGTTTCGGATGAGGGTTTAACCGCCGCTGGCGGTCATCCGAAACCAACAGGAGGGAGAACCATTACCTATCTATCTCCCCCAAAACGATGTCTATGGAGCCGATATTCGCAACCACGTCTGCGAAAAGCCTCCCCTCCACCAGCTTGGGAAGTGCGGAGACATTCACGAAGGAGGGAGCTCTGACCCTCCAGCGATACGGTTTTTCGCTCCCGTCGGAGACTAAGTAGAAGCCCAGCTCCCCCTTCTCGGTCTCAATGCTCTGATAGACCTCTCCCACCGGCGGTCGAAAACCATCTACCACCACCTTGAAGTGATGGATCAAAGCCTCCATACTTGTGAAAATCTCTTCCCTCGGAGGCAAAAGGTACTTGCTCTTCTGGTTTACGAACGGTCCCTCGGGCATCCCCTCCAGGGCTTGTGTTATGATCTTTAAGCTCTGGCGCATCTCCTCCAGACGGACCAGGTAGCGATCGTAAACGTCACCGTTTTTTCCGGTAGGCACTTCGAAGTCGAACTTCTCATAGGAGGAGTATGGATTTGCTTTGCGCACATCCCACTTCACTCCGCTCCCACGTAAGTTGGGACCGGAAAGCCCGCAGGCGATGGCGTCTTCAGCCGAAATCACTCCCACTCCTTTGGTGCGATTGAGCCAGATGCGGTTGGTGGTCAAAAGATTCTCATAATCGTTGATCTTATCCGGGAAGGTCTCGAGGATTTCCTTCACCATTCTGTCCAACTCTAAAGGTAGGTCCTCATACAGACCTCCGAAGCGGATGTAGGAGGACATCATCCTCTGACCCCCACAGGTTTCGTATATATCCAGAATCTTCTCCCGCTCCCGGAAGCAATAGAAAAACATGGTCATAGCGCCGATGTCCATGGCGTGGGTACCCAGCCAGACCAGATGGCTTGCCAGCCGCGTCAACTCCGCTAACATCACCCGAGCCCACTGAGCCTTGGGCGGAACCTCCAGATCTAAAAGCTTCTCCACCGCCAGACAGTAGCACAGATTGTACATCATCGGGGCTAAATAGTCCATCCTGTCGGTCAGGGGCAGAGCTTTGTAATAGGTTTTATTCTCGGCGGTCTTCTCTATACCGGTGTGAAGGTAGCCGACATCGGGGGTGCATTTGACCACGGTCTCACCGTCTAACTCCATGATCAACCGCAACACCCCGTGGGTGGCAGGGTGCTGGGGCCCCATGTTCAGGATCATGGTTTTGGTCTTTATATCCTTGACCTTGCTCGGTGCTTCCAGGCCTTTCTCTCCTGATAGATCCAACTCCGTGCTCATTTACAGATCCGATTCCTCAAACAGAGGGAAATCCTTCCTCAAGGGGTGCTTCTCGAAATCCTCCGGCATGAGAATTCTCCTCAAATCCGGGTGGCCGGAGAATCTCACCCCGAACATGTCGTAAACCTCCCTCTCGTGCCAGTTGGCGGTTGGCCAGACCGAGGTGACCGAGGGGACCGGCTTCTCCTCCTCCGTCTGAACCTTCAAGCGCAGGCGCCTATAGGTTTTGAGGGAGTATAGATGATAGACGACCTCGAACCTCTCTTCCCTTTCCGGAAAATCCACCCCGCAAACTTCGGTGAGATAGTTGAACTGAAGCTCCGGATGGCCACGCAAAAAGAGGCAGACCTCGGCGATGTCCTCTCTCTTGACCAGGATGGTCTCCTCGCCTCGGAAATAACTGACCGCCAGAATGGAGTCGGGGAATTTATCTTTTAAGATCCCGGCCGCTATCTCTTCTGCCATCCTCTAATTCTCAGCTAAGCTCTCTCCGATCATCAATTAGAGTTAGACTTTGTCAATCGGGTTCCGTCTGAGGTTGTATCCAAAATCTCTCTCCTTCTTCAAGGAACCGCCCTTTTTAATCTTTTCCTGGAGGGCCATGAAGCCGTCTAAGAGCTGCTCCGGTCGTGGGGGACAACCCGGAATGTAAACGTCCACCGGGACAATTTTATCCACACCTTGAACGATGGCGTAGTTCTTGAAAACCCCGCCGCTGGAGGCGCAGGCTCCCATGGAGATGACATATTTGGGATTCGCCATCTGATCGTATAGCTGCCGCA
>JBHIBM010000164.1:0-5229 GCA_046759085.1 Candidatus Zixiibacteriota bacterium | reverse complement strand
CTACTGACTTCAAAAGCAAGTTAACACCCCGAGCAGGCCATGTCAAGCAAAAAATGGAGAACCTCACTTCAGCAGCATCATCCTCCTGGTCTTGGTGTAATCTCCCGCAGTCAGCGGAAACAATACGACCGCCGCCAGCAAAAAACATGATCAAAGCCCTCATCTCAACCTCCTAAGAAGTCAAAGGTTAGCTATGAAGATTCAGAAGTGTTCTAAGTCAGTCTCAAATATATGGTTTCTGGAGGGGGTTGTCAAGCGGTAAAGGCCGGGTAAAATCGCTTTTCAAAAACGCATAAGTCCAAGTCAGAAGCAGAATAAGAGAAGAGCTACAGTCAGAGATGCCTGTTGTGATGAATTCATGTTACTTGAAGTTGATCGATTTAAAAAGTGAACTTTTTTGGAACAATCATCCAGGCTGTTCAAAAATTCCACCCAAAAAAGAGTTGCTAAAAACCGATTGTGCCCTTATCTTAGGATCGGCGAAGATGCCTGAATTACGAATGCAGGTGCACCGATGAAACTCCGATTCTCTACCAAACCTCCTCAAAACCTCATCAGAGTTGTGAACTCACCTGAAGGCGTTGGTTGTAAGAGAGTTGTCGGCTGTTGTAGCTGTCGATAATCCGTCAGATTCGGCGATGCCCTGCGATGAAATCTGTTTTCTCATGAATTCGTACGGTAGTCTTTAAGTCGAGCGAAGTTATGCTCACCAACGGCACCAAAAGAGGCTTCACCCCTGAGAGACTCCACGAGCTGAAAGACCCCAAAGTCGGCAGGGATCCACGTGGTCATTACGTCTTTACCTTGAGCGAGGATGTCAAGGTCTACTTCGATGATTTCTACCGCTTCTTGGAGAAAAGCGAGAAGAGGTGCGTAGAGGCGATAGAGGAGCTTGAAGAGAAAACCCAGTCCTCTCCTCCGGAGAAGGGGGAGACCCTGGCCTATCTGAGGGCCAAGAAGATCGTCACCGAACGCCTCTTAGACAGCATTTACAGGCATTATCGGGAGGACACCAATCTGGGGTTCGTCATGTCGGCGTGGTGTTTCGGGACGGTGGTTCTGGAGCGGGTGGAGATCTACCGAGGCAAGATTTCCAAAGGTCAGATTCAGGACCCCAACATTCCTGACTATCCTTATTTCGTCCTTCGCTACATAGATGAAATTTACAAGGTCGTGCTTTTAGACCTCTTGGAATTCCCGGAGAAGGCTTTCTCCATAAGGTGGCAGTATACCGAACTGCTCAAGCGGTATTCAAAGGTTCTCTCAAAGGTGACCGCCGGTCTGCACAACGTCACGTTGTTTCTCACGATGTGCGGGCAGTAAGGGGGCATCGATGTGAGAGGCAAGCGGCTGGCTCCAAAAGAGGCCAGCTTTTTTTGTGCTGAAAAGCTGCTTTGACGCACACAAAAGGTCCCAGCAGGCGGGACCTGTGTTTGTTTCCGTTTTCCTTCGGTCGTGCCTCTGTCTGTAAAAACAGAAAGAGACTCACGTTCAAGGTCTCAACTTTAAGAAATTCGCTTTCCCAAATCTTGACAATTGACTCTGCTGAGTTTATATTAGCGGAGCCTTCGGGGCGAGGTGGAATTCCTCGATCGGCGGTGAAAGCCCGCTAGTCCCGCCCCCGGCGGGGCTGAACCGGTGGAACTCCGGTGCCGACGGTGAAAGTCCGGATGGGAGAAGGCAAAAAGAGAGTTGTGCATTGACACAACGGCCTCTTCAACTTGCCCCGAGGTAGCTCTCGGGTTTTTTTGTGGAGCCATGGATTTCACTCAAGAGGATAAGAAGGTCATGCGCCGGGCTTTGAGTCTGGCCAAGAGGGGGTGGGGAAATACCAGCCCCAATCCTATGGTCGGGGCGGTGATTGTGAAAGGTGGCAAAATAGTCGGTGAGGGCTTCCACAGAGAAGCCGGCCTGGAGCACGGGGAAATCCAGGCTATCAGGGATGCCGGAGAGTCGAACTGTAAGGGGGCCACTCTTTACACTAACCTGGAGCCCTGCTGTCATCACGGCAAAACGCCTCCCTGCGTGGAGAGTATCGTCAAATCCGGGGTCAAGAGAGTGGTCTATTCCCTGATTGACCCCAATCCTCTGGTGTCGGGAAGGGGGGTGCGCTTTCTGCAGGAAGGTGGGGTTGAGACGAAGGACGGCCTTTTAGCCTCCGAAGCCACGGAACTGAATGAAGCTTATCTGAAATATGTGACCACCGGTCTCCCCTTCGTGACCGTCAAGGTTGCCCAGACCTTAGATGGCAGAATTGCCACCAAGACCGGCGATTCCCGTTGGATCTCCTCTGAACCCTCGCTCAGGTTCAGCCACAGCCTCCGCGCCGGTTACGATGCCGTCCTGGTCGGTTCCGGAACGGTCGTCAGAGACAATCCTCAGCTCACGGTCAGATTGGCGAAGGGGAGAAATCCGCTGCGGATTATCCTCTCCTCTAAAGGCGAACTGCCCCCGGATTCGAACCAGGTAAAACTAGCCTCCGACGGCAAAACCGTAGTCACCACCACCGGGGAGCTGCTCTCAAACTTGGCCGCAAGCGCGGTTAAGTTTTGGAAGGTCGGCGATGACGGCGACGGGAGGGTTGACTGGCACCAGCTTCTGAGATTTGCCGGGAAGAGGGAGTTAACCAGCATTCTCATCGAGGGGGGAGCTAGTGTCATCACCTCCGCTTTGAAAGCCAAAATCGTTGACAAGATTATCGTGGTGGTGGCTCCGCTACTGTTGGGGCGGGGGATTGAAGCTGTCGGGGACCTAAAGATAGACTCTGTGAAGGAAGCACTGAACCTCCAGCGGGTTAAGGTGAGGCGTTCGGGGCCAGATCTGATTTATACTGTCTATCCGAAATATGATTGAAGATAGAAAATGTTCACAGGATTGATAGAAGAGATAGGTGTAATAAGGAAAAAGACTGCCTCGAGCGGCGGCTTGAGGTTGGAGGTGGAGGCTCATAAGGTTACTGATGATCTGAAAGTTGGCGGTAGCGTCTCCGTCAACGGCGTCTGTCAGACTATTGAGAAAGTGAGTGAGAGTCATTTCAGCTTTTTCTCAATTCCGGAGACCATCGCGAGAACAAATCTGGGATCTTTGAGTTTGGGAGATAAGGTCAACCTGGAAAGACCTCTTCAGCCGGGCGAGAGATTGGGAGGTCACCTCATGTCCGGCCACGTAGATTGTGTCGGCAGAATCGTGAAGAGAAAAGAGATGGAGGCTCACACCCTCTTGGAGGTGAGCTATCCTACGGAATTCGACAGATACGTCGTCCCCAAAGGCTCGATAGCATTAGAGGGGATAAGCCTGACGGTGCTTGAGACCGGTTCCGGAAGGTTTTCTGTCGCCATCATCCCACATACCTTGAAGAACACAAATCTGAGAGGAAAAAAGACCGGTGATGAGGTGAATTTGGAATTCGACCAGATCGCAAAATATATAGAGAAACAGAGCCGGGCCGACTCCGGTCGAGCGAAACTGACAAGAGATTCACTGGAGCAGGCAGGTTGGCTATAGTCAGGAGATAGAGATGGGTGATTTCAACACCATAGAAGAGGCCATAGAAGAGATAAAAGAGGGGAAGATTGTCATTGTGGTCGACGATGAGGATCGCGAGAATGAAGGGGACATGATCTGCGCCGCCGAGAAGATCACCCCCGAAGGTGTGAACTTCCTCTCCAAGCATGCCCGGGGCCTGATATGTGTTCCTTTGACCAGAGATAGGCTGGAGCGACTGGGGCTTAATCCCATGGTGGCGGTGAACACCGCCAAGTTGGGAACTCGCTTCACGGTCTCTGTGGATCTGCTGGCGGGAACCACCACTGGCATCTCCGCACCCGACCGCGCTGCTACCATAAGATCTCTCGTGGACCCCCAGACTAATCCTGAGGATTTGGGTCGTCCGGGGCACATATTCCCTATTCAAGCTCTGAACGGCGGGGTTTTGGCACGCGCCGGGCACACTGAGGCCACTATCGACTTAGCGAAGCTGGCCGGCCTTGAGCCCGCCGGGGTCTTGTGTGAGGTCATGGACGATGACGGCAAGATGGCGAGGCTGCCGAAGCTTTTGGAGCTCAAAGAGAGATTCAATCTGAAGCTCATAACCATCAAAGACCTCATCGCCTTCCGCAGCCGCACCGAGAAACTGGTCCGGAGAATTGCCTCCGTTGACTTCCCCACCAAATTCGGGCAGTTCAAGCTGCACCTCTATAAAAGCGACATCGATGAACATCATCATCTGGCGCTGGAGAGGGGAGAGGTAAAGGGCAAGGAGAATGTTCTGGTAAGAGTTCACTCCCAGTGCCTGACCGGAGACGTTTTCGGCTCTGCCCGCTGTGACTGCGGCGACCAGGTAGCCATGGCGATGAAGATAATCGAGGAGAAGGGTTTGGGAGTATTCCTATACATGCGTCAGGAGGGGCGAGGCATCGGCTTGGCCAACAAGATCCTGGCGTACTCCCTCCAGGATCAGGGGCTTGACACCGTGGAGGCCAATAAGGAATTAGGCTTCGGCGCTGATTTGAGGGATTACGGGATCGGTGCTCAGATCCTCTCGGATCTGGGAGTGAAGAGCATGCGGCTTCTGACCAACAACCCCAAAAAGATCGTTGGTATTCAGGGTCACGGTTTGAAGGTCACCGGGAGGGTGCCGATGGAGATCATGCCCACCTCCCATAATTATCACTACTTGGAAACGAAAAGGGACAAGTTAGGACACTTGTTAGAGGTTTGTGAACCGAAGGGGAAGGAATCAGCTCCTTCAGGAAGGGATACTGCAAAGTCGGCTTAAAAGAACGGAGTGGAGATGCCTAAAGAAGTAGTCGCCAATCTGAATGCGGAGGGGAAGAGTTTTGCTATCGTCATTTCACGATTCAACCACTTCCTCACCACGAAGATGTTAGAGGGAGCACTGGATTGTCTGAATCGGCACGGTGCCGAGGATTCCAAGCTCGAGGTCGTCTGGGTTCCGGGTTCGTTCGAGATCCCGTATATCGCCAAGAGGCTGGCGTCGTCTGGGAAATACCAGGCAGTGATCTGCCTGGGGGCGGTGATTCGTGGTGACACCCCCCATTTCGATTACATCGCCACCGAAGTTGCCAAGGGGATTGCGAAGATTTCCTTAGAGGAGAAAAGACCGGTAATCTTTGGCGTTATCACCAGCGACAATCTGGAGCAGGCCATCGAGCGCGCCGGCACCAAATCCGGCAACAATGGCTGGGATGCCGCTTTGTCCGCCATCGA
>JBHIBM010000163.1:0-5239 GCA_046759085.1 Candidatus Zixiibacteriota bacterium | reverse complement strand
ATTCCGCGCGTGAATTCCTATTGACAGGTGAGTTGAAAAGCCCTTATATGGAGGTGAATTTCTCAGGATGGTGCAGTCAATGAAAAAGAGACTCACTGCAATAATCCTTTCCTCTTTTTTCCTGCTTAATCTTTATCCTCTCCGCTTAATGAGTTTTTGTTATGCCGGCGAGAAGATACTCACCTTGAACGGCGACATGTTTTCGCCCCTTTCAGTCGGAGCGTACAGTTCGACTCAGCTTTCTGGACGCAGCTGCAAGCTCTTCGGAATCTTGCGCTCCGCTTACGCCATTTACGACTTCAGAGTGCCGAAATATCTGGACAGCTTCGCCGCCACCGCCAGGATGAAGAACCCCCGGGGGAAGAAGATTGACGTCTATCTGTACAACTACGGAACCAAAGAGGAACAGCAAATGCTCTCCAAGCCGGACTTAGACAGCAAATGGATCCGCTGGGAGTCCGTTCTCATAGACGGCGACTGGAGAAGCAGAAGCCCGGAGTTCATCTGGGCGAGGTCAAAAACCGGCGCTTTAGACTTTCTTGGAACTTACGGAGTTGTCCGGCTAATGTTCTATGCCGATGGTGGACTCCCTCCAGACGAGGACGAGATTTATTTCATTGATAAGGTGAGCTTGATCTGGTCGGAGGGCATCAACATCGACTCTCTGCTTCAGGCTCTCTCCTCTGACAAGGTCTGGCGCGAAGGCGATTTTCTTGTGACGGAGGGCATTGGCGTTCGACCCCAGGGAGTTCCCCCGGGACAAGCTCGAGCCATGGCGATGAGAGCCGCCACCGTCGGCGCCCAGAGGAATTTTGCTGAGGTGTTGGGTGAAATCGAGACGGTCAAAAGCGGCTCTCAAGCAAAGAGCATTGCCACCACCACCGTCCGCGGTGCCCGCATCCGCGACACGAAGTACTTGGAGGACGGTTCCGTCAAAGTGATTGTGGAACTGCCCCTCAGCGCATTAAAGCAAAAATAAACCCCCGCGACTGTCTTCCAAGTCATCGGGGCATTCAGTTTCTCTTCTGGAAATATTGCTATCTTCCGAAAATATGTCTCAATTCTAAAAGCAGTTTTGGATCCCTCGACAGAGCCGTGAAAAACACCCTCTTCAGGGTCCTCTTCTCCTGCGGAAGATCCGACAGGAGATGGGCAGCACGGTTCAAGCTGCCATCTGACAACCTTATCACCCCCTCCTTTATTACATAGTATGCGCGGTGAATTTTACCCACCCTCTGATGCCAGAGTTTCTGGTATTCCTTCAATCTTTTCTTGGAGGTGTCACCTTCTATAATGGCATAGGCAGCCTCCTCTCCGGCCAATTTCCCCGCTATCATGCCGTTTAGGATACCAGCCCCGGTCATGGGATTGGCTTGGCGAGCAGCATCTCCAACTAACATAATCCCGTCGGCAACGATCTCCTTTAGAGTGGCTGAAACCGGAATCCCACCTGCAACCATAGAGATGATTTTGGCTTTTGGGAATTTCTTCTCTAGGAAATCGTCCAGAAAAGCCTTTGCAGTTCTGCCATTAAGATGATCAGCGGCAAGTCCGACGCCAACAGATCCCATCCCCTCCCCCTTGGGGAAGCACCAGAGGTAACCGGCGGGTGCAACCTTCACCCCGAAATACAGCTCACAGAAGTCCTGGTCGACACTCTCATCGTAAATCTGATATTGCAGTGCGGATTCGATATTGTGAAGCGAAAGCGCAGTTTTGAAACCAGCCCAGCGCCCCGCCCGCGATTCCACCCCATCAGCGGCGATGACGATCTTAGAGGTGACCATTCTCGTTGTCCCGTTCCGAGAGATTTTTAGGCGCCAGCCGTGATCGCCAGCTCGCTCAATCGAAGTCACCTGAGAATTCAACCAGATTTCGGTTCCAGCCTCTCCCGCAAGCTCCGCTAACTTCCGGTCGAATATCTTTCGTTCCAAGATGAATCCACTCTCCTCGACGGTAAGTTCAACCGCGGTGCCATCCGGAGAGATTAAGCGGGCGCCCTTCAACCTTCGGGAAATAAAAGACGGGTCAGGTTCCAAGAACTCCGCCAGACCCTTCTCCCCTACACCCTCCGCACATCTGGTCGGAACCCCAAACTCCCTCTTGCGCTCCACCAGGAGAACCTTGGCACCTCCGGTTGAGGCGAATCGAGCCGCGGTAGTCCCCGCCGGGCCACCTCCTATGACCACAATTTCAAAATCAGTGTTCATCGGAAACCTCCCGCATAGCCCCCAGCGGGCAGGCAATCACGCAGTTCTCGCAGTCGGTGCATTTCTCCAGGTCTATCCTAATATCTCTCTCGGCCAAAAAGATTGCATCCGGCTGGCAAACGGCCACACAGGTACCACAAAAGTCGCAGAGCTCTCTATCGACTACAATCATTTTCTCGAAGTCATAAGTTGACGCTCATCTTGAAAAAAACTATATTGCCACTCCGAACATTTTCAGGTCGTGTGGAATATATGTCCATAAGCAAATCTCGGCAATTATTTTTTGCTGTTATCATAATCATCTCGACACTCATTTTCTCCTCTCAGGCATACGGACAGAAAACGGTGACCTTACCTCTTGACCACTGGGCTTACAAGATTATCGAGAGGTTTCAAACAAAAGGATACTTGACAAACATCGCTGACCTTACCAAGCCTTACACTCGAGAGGAGTTCGTCGATTTCATTCTGAAGGCAGATTCTAGCATAGCCGAAACCTCAAACCGAATCGACCACAAGCTCCTGCAGAAACTAAAAGCGGAGTTCAACGAGGACTTGCAGGACCGGGGAATATGGGAAACTGACCTCAAGGAGCAATCGCATTTAGTGAAATGGTACGGGGGGGATTACCGTTTCTTTTTTGACCCGGTTGTGAGGCTGGAGGGTTTCCTCAATTGGGGCGACGGTTACGATGAGACCGAGAAAAACTATCGCCACACCGTAGGTTTGATTGCCAGAGGTTATATTGAAAGCTCCCTCGATTTCTATCTTTACACTCACGACAATCGTTTCGGGGGAGACCACGTTTACACCGATCGCTCCGAGATCGACGATAAGGGCATAGGGTATGTTAGTTTCGAGGACGGCGACGTCGACTACGACAAAACGGAGGCCTCAGTCTCCTTCAAAACGAAATGGTTCGATTTCACCCTAGGGCGGAATTCTCTGCAGTGGGGACCAGGTGTCTCCGGACAACTTCTACTCTCAGATCAAAGTCCCGCTTTCGACATGATAAGGCTCACGACCACTGTGGGCAGAGTCAAGTTCACCTACCTTGCCGGGGTTCTGCAAACTGACCTGGTTGACTCCACCTTGAGCTACACCCCGGTCTCCGGGAGGTTCCGTGGCATCAAGAAAGAGAAAAGGATTGCTGCCCATCGTCTGGAATTTCGACCGCACCGCAATCTTGACCTTTGCCTCTCGGAGGTGGTGATCTACGGCGAGAGAGATTGGGAACTGGGCTACCTGATCCCGGTGGTTTTCTTCTGGTCCGAAGAGCACAATCTACAAGATCGGGACAATCTCCTCATGAGCTTCGACTTCCGCTGGAATTTCCAGCCCGGATGGAGAGTCTACGGAGAGATAGTCGTCGATGACATTTTCATCAGCAAGCTAATCTCTGACTGGTACGGCAACAAGTGGGGAGCTACTTTGGGACTCTCCGCAGCTGACCCTTTAGGTTTGACGGCGACGGACTTCGCCGCGGAGTACACTCGTTTAGAACCCTATCTTTACACCCACTTCTTCCCCGTCGACGTTTACAAGAATTACCACTCGCCTCTGGGACACTGGCTTCAACCCAATTCAGACCTGATATACTTAAAGGGTGGTTGGTGGATTTCGCCCTATCTGAGAGATGAGATTCAACTCTCCTACATGCGTCACGGCGCCAATCCTCCGGGCGGAAACGTCGGCGGCGATATTGACCTCTCTCACCGGACCGGTGACCCCACAGAAAAGAAGTTCTTAGATGGCATTCGCGAGAAGAGACTCACACTCGAGGATCACATAACCTACGAACCTCATCCGGAGCTCTTCGTTCACCTCCGGGGGGAAGTCTCCAGCTCGAAGAACATCGTCAAGCCGGATGGCAACCGTGGAGATTTCACCGATTATAGGATTACAATCGGCCTCACCTACAGGTATTATTGAAACCGTGAAGTCCAACTCCTTCAGAATAAGGTGGCATCAGTTTAAGGGGAGCTTTCCCAGGTCTTCTCAATTGCTTAACCTTTTCAAGGTCGCCGGTGGATATTGTTTGACTCATCTCACAAAGAGGGATTTCCACTGGGGATTGCCCTTTGTCCTGATGGTGGAACCCTCCAGTCTCTGTAACCTGAGATGCCCTCTATGCCCCGCGGGGACAGGAGAACTTAAAAGAACCGAGGCCTTCCTATCAATCGATTATTTCAAAGATGTTTTGGAAGAGGTCGGGCACCAGATCAGACTCCTGCTCTTGTGGAATCAGGGGGAGCCTTTTCTCCATAAGGACCTTTTGGAGATGATACGCCTCGCCAAGCACAGAGAAATCTACGTCAAAACCAGCACCAATGGACATTTCATAAACACAGAGGAGCAAGCCGGGGAGATAATCGAGTCTGGGTTGGACGAGATAATCATTTCTATTGATGGTGCTGACAGCGAAACCTATCAGAAATATCGTCTGGGGGGGGACTTTGAGAAGGTCACCAGAGGAGTCCAACTTCTGGCCTCTCAAAAAAGAGAACGGAAATCTCTGACACCGATTATCGACCTGCAGATGCTTCTGACTAAAGACACAGAAGGACAAGTAGAGGAGATGAAAGGATTCGCTCGCAATTTGGGCGCGAATATCCTCTCCCTGAAAACCCTGCAGGTTACGAATGTGAAGGAGGCAGAAGAATTTCTCCCGGAGGATGCTTCTAAGTGGCGCTACGAGAGAACCGGGGACAAACTGAAGACGAAGTCGAAAACCCACCAAGGCTGTCGACGACTGTACTATAGTCTGGTCATAAACTCTGACGGAAAGGTCTCTCCCTGCTGCTTCGACAAATTCGGCAAATACAGCGTCGGGGACCTCGGCCAAAACGGAAACCTTTCCAGAATCTGGAGAGGAGGAGAATTCAAAAGCTTCAGAACCGCCCTATTGGACAACTCCCACGCTTTAGACATCTGCAGAAATTGCTCGGAGGGTCTCGAAAATCTGTATTATCGAAGGTTTTACCTGTAACACCAAAACTGATAATGGGTAGCCCCCTGGCCTCGGCCAG
>JBHIBM010000162.1:0-5240 GCA_046759085.1 Candidatus Zixiibacteriota bacterium | reverse complement strand
ACCTGGATCGGCGGCGGCACCTCGATTCCCCGCGCCGAGAATCCCTTCTACTGGGAGAGTCCTGACGGGGGTCGAGTGCTTCTCTGGATAAGTTACCACGGTTATCTGGAGGCGATTTTCTACTATCACTTGGTCGATCTGAATCGTGCCTATAATACCCTCTCGAGGATACTGCCGCAGTGGGAGGAGGAGGGTTATCCCTTCGATGCCATTCTGATCATGAACGGCAGTGGTGACAATGGCGGCACCAATCTCAACATGACGGAGCTTGCCCGGGAGTGGAACAACACTTACAACAATCCCCGATGGATTATCGCCCAGCCGGAGGAGTTCTTCGAGCACCTGACAGAGACATACGGGGATCCTTTTCTGAGCTATTCCGGGGATTGGGCCGGCCTCTGGGATGCCATTTCGATCAACACTCCCCAGAGCACCACCATGAGCAGACGGACGCACGATTTGGCCCTTTGCGCCGAGAAGATCTCGAGTGTAAACAGTCTTGCGGGAATTGACGGTTATCCTCAGAGGAAGTTCCTGACCGTTTGCGAGAACCTCCTCCAGTTCGATGAACACTCTGGAGGCGGTGCTCCCTGGCCCAACTATATGACTCCGGAGGAGGCAAGACTGCAGAATCAGATCGCCTACCATTTCGCCGACAAGGCCTTTTCGGACACCGAGGAGCAATTGAACCAGGGATTGACGACCTTGGTGGGGGAGATAGCCACACCGCAGAACTCTATTGTGATTTTCAATCCGCTGTCCTGGCGGCGTGACGACCTTGTGGAGGTGTCTCTCCCGCAAGCTCCGCAGTTCGATTTCAGGTTGATCGATGTCGAGACCGGTCGAGTGGAACCCCATCAAGTTGACGAAGAGAACAATCGTCTCTTCTTCGTCGCTCACAACGTGCCGCCGGTAGGTTACAGACGTTACAGGATAGCTCCACTCGTCGGCGGGACCGCGGTTGACGAGGAAAGCGTGAAGCTGACCGCAAAGAGCAATGTTCTGGAAAACGACTTCTACCGCATCGAAGTGGCAGAATCTGACGGTCACCTGACCAGCATCTACGACAAGCTGAATAGCCGTGAACTGGTGAACTCCAGCAGTGAGTTTCAATTCAATGGCGCCATCAAAGCCACTAATGAGGAGACCTGGTACGGTGTATATCATCCCGTTCCCACCGGCGTCACCAATCTGAACCTGACTCTTGATGGCCCAGTGCTCAAGTGCTTGACGATAACTCGTGAGGGCTCACCTTTTGTCGGCGTTGAGCTGCGGTTGTATGGACAACTGCAGCGGTTTGACATACACAATTATATGCACAGAAGTCTGATGGAGTGGGTTCCCTACGAGGATGGTTTCGTATTCTACGGATATACATTTCCCTTCGATTTCCCCCAATTTGGGGTGCGGTTTGAACTTGCCAACACCTTCGTTGACCCCACCAGTGATTATCTTCCGGGGGCTTTCCGAGCTCACTTCCCCATACAACACGGAGGCGAGATCATCGCTGGCAGTCATGGGGGTGTCATCTGGGCTAATCGCGAAGCGTTCGTCCATGAGTTCGATGGCTTCCAGGTGTATGCCACCCAGTTTTCTCCGGAGGAGGCTACGCTAACCTCTCGAATCTTGAAGAAGACTGACGAGGCCATGTACTTGGGCGGGCAGATCGGTCCGGTGGAGGTTGAACCTGGAGCGAGCAAGCTTTATGTACACAGATATTCATTCACGACTCATACTGGCGCTTTCGATCCAGTGAGAACTGCCCATTTCACCTGGGAGTTCTCCAACCCGCTGATAGCCAAGGCGGTCAGACCCAATCCCGATGGGATCTTTCAAGAACCGGCATTAAGCTTTTTCGACCTGGAGGAGCCCAATGTGATGCTGGTATGTGTTAAGAAAGCCGAGCTGGGGGATGGTTTCATCTTCAGGCTGGTGGAGCTGCAGGGTACGGGGACTACGGTTCACCTCAACTCCCCGGTTTTCGTTCCCGTTAGCGCTGAAGTAGCGAACAACCTCGAAGAGTCCATCGGCTCCGCTTGTATCGAAGAAAACACTGTCATCGCATCCATCGGTCCCCATGAGACTTTGACATTGCGGGTACGTTTCACGGACCTGCGCCTTTCACGGATGACAGCTGCACCTCCGGCGAAGCTCCTTCTGGGTGGCAACTATCCGAATCCTTTCAACTCCACAACTGTAATCAGCTTCTCTATAGAATCTCCTGTGGCTGAGGCGGTCGTCACCACGATCGAGGTCTTCAATACCAGGGGACGCCTTATAGCGACACTGCTGGAAGAGCCGCTCAAGCCGGGTCAACACCAGGTCATATGGGAGGGGAGAAATCGCGGTGGGGAGGAAGTCTCCAGCGGGGTTTATTTCTGTCGTTTCCACGTTGGCGAATCCGAACAGATTCATAAGATGGTTTTGCTGCGCTGATTGGAGTTGCTCACAGAGGGAGAAGGGATTACCGTTTGACTTTGATGAACCAGCAGCAACAAGCTTAGCTTAGCATTTGGCGGCAATTATGGAGACACTACGAACCCTCAAGCGTCGTATACGCACCGTCGAGAAGACCAAGCAGATCACCAAGGCCATGGAGATGGTGGCAGCCGCCAAGTTGCGCAAGGCCCAGGCGCTGGTGGAATCGGCGCGCCCGTACGCTTACAAGATGCAAGAGATCCTGGAGAGCCTGGCAGGGGCGGCGGCTCTTACCCATCCTCTCTTTGAGAAAAGAGAGGTGAAGAAGGTCGTAATTCTGGTCCTTACCTCGGATGGCGGGCTGTGTGGTTCGTATAACACCAACATCATACGTCGTCTGAACGAAGAGCTTGGGAACTATGTCCCTGACGCTGTCTGTCTTTACCTCATTGGGAAAAAGGGGTATGAGCACTACCGGCGACGACGCTGGACAATCAGGGAGAAAATTCTGGATTTGGCCGGGAATCTGGATTTGATGCGGGTACGCTCAATCTCCAAGGAGGTAACAGACCTCTTTCTGACAGGAGAAGTTGACGAGGTGAGACTGCTGTATACGCGTTTTCTGTCAACTATCACTTATCGTGTCACGCTGGAGAATCTCCTGCCCATCGAGGATCCGAGAAGGGGAGAGGAGACCTCCCGCCGGCTGGAGTATTTATTTGAACCGAGTCCGGCTTCCATTTTCGATGACTTACTGCCACGCTATTGTGTCACCAGAATTCGTACCGCGCTGGCTGAGTCTTTTGCCTCGGAGCACGGGACCCGGATGATGGCCATGGGAGCCGCCACCCAGAATGCGGAGGAGATGATGGAGCGTCTCACCCGGCTGCGAAACAGAGCCCGCCAGGCCTCCATTACCAAAGAAATGCTGGAAATAGTCACAGGAGCGGAGGCGCTGAAATAGGGTCGCTCACCAGTGAAATTGCCATCATGGTCGTATGGTCATTTGCGGTGTCATATTCGTCAGCGGACAGGTGGAAAAAGCGATCCGCGGAATCTACGATAAGCACAATCCCATCTCCTCACACGTTAGACCTCATCTGACTCTCCTTTTTCCTTCAGAGACGGGGCTGCGCCCGGGGGAGATATATGCGCATCTTGAAAAGATCGCTTCCGAGACGGTCAGATTCAATGTCGGCTTCAACAGCGTGAAACTCCGCCCCGAGGATTTGTTGGCATATTTGGATATATCGGAAGGCGCCAACAGGTTGCGTCTTCTGAATCGAAAACTGTATGGCGGTGAGTTTGAGGAGTTGCTTGATGTTGGCCGTCCCTTCTATCCGCATTTGACGTTGGGACGTTTCGAAACCGAAGTGGACATGAATCGTGCATATGACGAGTTGAAGGATTTTAATCTGACCTTAGACTTCATAGCTGAAAGGTTAAGTCTGCTTGAGAGGAAGGCCCCGTATCGCTGGGAGACGATTAGAACATTTGACTTCAAAGGGAAGGGATCCTGAGCTTGAGGCGTCAGAATAGACTAAACGACCTCTCCGGCAAAGAGTGGATTAAGTTTCAGAAGTCCTGGTTCGTGCACAATCCTCCCCCGAGGGGAAAAGAGGTCTTGCTCCACCCGGCCAAGTTTCCGGAAAATCTGGTCAGGGAATTCATAGAATTCTTCACCAAAAAGGGGCAGACGGTCCTGGACCCCATGGTTGGGACGGGAAGCACCCTTCTGGCATGCATAGATTCTGGAAGGAATGGGGTGGGCATAGAATTGAACAAGCGGTATTGTGATATCGCTCGGGACAGGGTCAACAAAAGAGAGCGAGCGCTGAAGACTTCTGGTTCGAAAATCAGGATCATAAATGGGGATGCTTTTAAGGTTGATAGATACAAGCTTCCGCAAATCGATTACGTCATCACCAGCCCGCCTTATTGGGATATGCTCAAAATGAAGGGGGCCTTCACGCAGAAGGAGCGCAAGAAAAAAGGACTGGACATCAGTTACTCGAAAGATGCAAATGACCTCGGCAATATCTCTGATTACGAGAAGTTCGTAGACAAGCTGTATACGATCTTCGCAAAGATATATGGGAGACTCAAATACAACGGCTATCTGACGATCATCGTCAAGAACGTGAAGAAAGGCAGCAGAATGTACCCACTGGCCTGGGATATCGGGAAGAGGTTAAGTCAAATATACACTCTCAAAGATGAGAAGATATGGTGTCAGGATGACCAGCGCCTGGCGCCGTATGGAATATACAATGCCTGGGTCAGTAACACGTTTCATCACTATTGCTTGAACTTTAGAAAAGAAGAATAAGTCGCGACTATGAAAATACGTTCTCTCAAAACTGGAGATTACGACGAGGTGCTGAAGATCTGGAGGGAGGGCGGTATTACGGTAAAAAAGGCTGATTCCAAAGAAGGTTTCATAGTGATGCTCCAGCGAAATCCCGACACCTGTTTCGGAGCTACAGAAGATGGCGAGCTCTGCGGAGTCATCTTAGGTGGTTTCGATGGAAGACGCGGCATAATCCATCACCTGGCGGTTAAGAAACAATGCAGAAATCGAGGTATCGCCAGAGAATTAGTCCAAATGCTAGAGAAGAAGTTCAGAGAAAAGGGAGTGGAGAAGATCAAGTTCTGGGTGGAGAAGCCCAACGTGAGCGTGGTTGACTTCTACGCGAAGATCGGTTATCATCTGCGGGATGATATTGTTACACTGAGTAAGGTGTTGAGCAAGACCGGAGATGCAAGTGGATGAAGTGAAAAATGAGACAACTGCCACAGTAGTGAAAGGATACATAGACCAC
>JBHIBM010000161.1:0-5245 GCA_046759085.1 Candidatus Zixiibacteriota bacterium | reverse complement strand
TGGCGACCCTCTTTTGCAGCCTCTCATGCACCCAAAGCCCTGAAAGTGGAAAGAAAGTCCTCACCTTCTGGCAATTCTGGACCGACCCGGTGGTCAAGCCAACCCTCCTGGAGTTAGTCGGGGAATTCGAAAAGGAGAATCCGGGTATAAAGGTGGAGGTAACCGACCTGACCTGGTCGGAGGGGCATCAGAAGATCGTGGTCGCCTTCGGCTCCGGAAACCCGCCCGATGTTCTTGAATTGGGGAGCGATTGGGTGCCGGAGTTTTCATACAGAAACGTTCTCTGGGAGGTGACCAAAGAGGCCTCAGAAATCTCCGAAGACTACCTGATGTGGGAACCGGTCAAACTTGGAGATAAGTACTTCGGCTTCCCCTGGTTTCTAGACACCAGAGTCATCTTTTTCAACAAGGATCTGATGAAAAGGGCCGGACTTGCCCCTGAGCCTCCGCCGAGAAGCTGGCCGGATTTCCTCAACGCTTGCCGGAGAGTCAATGACCTCGGGGAAAATGTTTACGGCTTCGGCGCCAACTCCGCCGAGAGACATCGCCTGTATAAAAAATTCCTCCCCTTTCTGTGGTCAAATGGTGGGAAGGTCTTGAGCGAGGACGGAGATTCTTCGCTCCTTTCCAGCCCGGAAGCTCTGGAAGCTTTGGAGTTTTATCTGAAGCTGGTGGAAGTGGGCAAGCTCGACACCCAGCGCAATCTAGACGAGGCCTTTATGCGCGGGGAAGTCGGCTTCATCCTATCTGGGGGATGGCTTTTAAGGGAAATCCCCAGGGTGGCACCGAATCTGAATTACGCCGTGGCGTTGATCCCTTCACCGGATGAAGCCGAGCCGGGAGTCTCTTTCGCCGGCGGAGAATATCTGGTCATCAGCAACGAATCAGAGCACAAAGAAGAAGCCCTGAAACTCATCAAATTCTTGGTCAAATCGGATAACGCTTTACTGCTCTGCAAAAGCATCGGCAGCGGTTTCCCGGCAGCGAAGGTCGCTGAGGAGGAACTCTATCATCGTGGTGATCCGCACCTCAAGGTTTTCTACGAGCAGCTGAGAAACTCCCGTCCCTCACCGGTGCACGCCAAATGGGTTTACATCGAGGAGATCATCGAAAAGACAGTAGAGCAGACGATGTACGGAAAGAAAACCCCGCGACAGGCATTGAAGAGGGCGCAGAAGGAAATAGAGGAAATCGTCTCTGGCGACTGAAGTCTGTAGTCGTGATGATTATACTCTGAGGCACAACCTCCCTACTGGTTGAAATCTTGAATCTTCAACGGAGCAAAGCCCACCTCACGACCTGGCTTTTCTTAACTCCCTGGATCGTCACCCTGCTTCTGTTCTGGCTCTACCCGCTTCTGCACTCTCTTTATCTGAGCTTCACCGACTACAGCATCTTAAGTGGGGAGCCTCACTGGGTGGGCCTGGAGAATTTCAGCCGGCTCTTTTCGGACGAGGATTTCCTGAAGGCTCTGGAGAATACCTCCATCTTCGTATTCGGAACCATCCCCTTCACCACGATTTTCGCCTTGATTCTGGCGGTGATCATCAATTGCAGGATTCCGGGAGCGGGGCTCTTCCGGGCCGGTTTCTTCATCCCCTCCATCACCTCCATGGTGGTCATGGCTTTGATCTTCACCAACCTCTATTCTGCCGGTGGTTATATCAATCTCCTGCTGAAGCTGACCGGTCTCCCCTTCCCCAAAGATGGCTGGCTGCATTCGGAGAGGGCCGCCCTGCCGGCCATTATGATCATGGACGTCTGGATTGCAATCGGCTACTATATGCTTCTATACTTGGCGGCTCTGAAGACCATCCCCGGAGAACTTTATGAAGCTGCGGAATTGGAGGGTGCCGGCCCATTCAGGAGATTCTGGCATGTAACCCTGCCACACTTGCGACCCATGACCCTGTTCGTGGTGGTCATCAACACCATCCGTTCCTTCCAGATATTCATCGAGATTTTCGTGATGACCAAAGGAGGTCCTTTGAATTCAACCCTCACGGTGGTCTATTTCGTCTTCGAGGAGGGATTAGAGAGATTCAATATGGGATATGCCTCCGCGGCCGCCTACGTTCTCTTTGTGATAATAGCAGTCTTCTCGGCAATTCAACTGAAGCTGTTCGGGCTGGGCAGAAGGATAGCAGATTAGGAAGTGAAAAAGCTCCACAAAACCATATTATCACTGCTCTTGATCGTCCCTCTGGCGGGAGCGCTCTTTCCTCTCTATTTCATGTTCGTCCATTCGCTCAAGAAATCGGGGCTGGCAACTTTACAGTTGAGAGATTTGCTGCCAGTGGGGCTAACCTTCAGCAATTACATTGACATCTTCTCTGCGGGACCCTTTGAGATCTTCATTTTCAACAGCGTAATCGTTGCTTTAGTTGTCACTCTGGGGAATCTTCTGTTCTGCACCATGGTCGGCTACGCTTTCGCAAGGAGACGTTTCCCCTTGAAGGAGCCGCTTTTCGCCTCCGCCCTTCTGATCTTGATGATTCCGGCTCACATAATAATCATCCCCATCTACATCTTGATAAACCGACTGGGGTGGTATGACAGTTATCTGGCGCTGATCGTCCCCTGGCTGGTCAATCCCCTGGGGATTTTCTTGATGAGGCAATATATCGAAAACCTCCCCGAAGAGATTGAGGAGGCGGCGCGCCTGGACGGAGCTGGCGACTTCAAAATCCTCTTCAAGATAATAATGCCCCTCTCCAAACCGGCTCTGGCGGTTCTGGGGATTCAGATATTCTTGACCAACTGGAACTCCTTTCTCTTCCCCTTCATATTGACGGCCAGTGAGAAGATGAGAACGCTCCCGGTTGCGCTGGCTCTCTACCGCAGCTATCAGACCATCGACTGGCCCCACCTCTTCGCTGGGACGGCTCTCTCGGCTTTGCCGGTAATTCTATTTTTCCTCCTCTTCCAGAAACAGATCGTATCGGGACTGACCGCCGGAGCGTTAAAACAATAGAAATCACGCACCAGTTACGATCTTCTCTCTCTCCTCCTTTGGAGATTGTCACTCAAGTGTTGTAAGTCTCTGAAATTAGGGAAGTTGATTCGAAGTCGAGAGAGGTGTAAAAAGGTCTTGACACCGTCGGGCAGTTGGATTAACTTGGCCGAAATTTTGGAAGAGGAAGTTCGGATCTGAGAGGTCCGGGCTTTTGGTCATCCTTTGAGTAAACGGATTTAACTTCTCTTCGATTGTCGACTTCGATACCCCCAACATCTCCGAGCGACCTGCTCTGCCCACTAAAGTTTTTGGCGGTCCATCCGATTACTATTTATGCAGAGGAAGGGCAATCGGATGGTTTACCTGCCCGGAGAAAAGGGTTCCAGTTTCTCTATACCCACCACAGCTGCCATACTAAGCCAACGGGGGGTGGTGCCTATGACCTGAATTCTCGGTCGTTGGAGCTTCTCCAATTGGGGGTAAGGATCGTTTGGTAAAAGGAGTTAGAAAATGAGGAAGTACATTATTTCGATTGCGGTTGCATTTCTCGTAGTGGTCATTTTTGATCCCTCCCTGGGATTTGCCGGGACTCGCCACGCGCTGCTGGATTTCAAGTACCAGGGCAATAGCTACTACACGCCTCGGGACTACTGCATGGTCTTTCTTTACACAAACCCCGACAGCGTTGTCGCCTCGGGAAGAATCCTGGAGAGAAACGGAACTTACTACTTCGAGTTCGACATTATCGACGGTGAGGAGTTCGGCCGCGGCGATCTGCGCAACTATGTGAGGATATGGGCCTACACCGACTCGATTCGGGAGAGCAAGTATTTCACTCCGTTCTTGCCGAGTTCGGGCGAACTTAGTCTCTTGTTTCACTTCGGCGCTTACCCGAATTGTTACGGTATCGGGGGCGGTGGAAATCATGGAGGTCCGTAACTGTCTGTCGATGGGAGCCCTGCTTAAAGGGCTCCCATCAAAGTTGTTCACCAGGTAAAGAGGAAACGGAAATGAAGGTGGTTCTCTTAGCTTCCCTTATGGCTTTCTTCACTATTGTCTGCGGATATGGTCTGCAGGCCGAGGCTCTTGAGCTTCTCTCTGGTTGGCCGGTCGAGATTCAAGAGAAGAGCAACATGGTTCCAATCGGTCCCAAGATCAACTACTTCAGGGCTGACGATCAGGCCCACATCGTTTTCGCTCTTCCGGGAAGCGGCATCAGGTGTTACAATCTTTGGGGAGAGTTAGAATGGATGAAGGAATATAGCCGAGCCGTCTATGATGTCAGCATCTGGGGAGGCCTGATGGCCTTTCCAGAGACCGATTGGGAGGAGCAGACTTTCTCCATACATCTTTTGAGTCTCTTGGATTTGGAGGAGCTTCCCGGCTGGCCCCGGTCTTTCCCGCTTCCGGAGGGGACCTGCCCGGTAGTCATCACTCTCTGCGATGTTGACGGGGACAACGCCCCCGGACTTTTCTTCTCCCTTCATCATGATACACTCGTTTATGGCTTGGACCGATATGGTAATGAGCTTGCGGGTTGGCCGGCACGTTTGGAGATGGACATATCAAAGGGGTATTCGCTCGCTGTTGAGGACATAGATAATGACGGCGAGGCCGATATCTTAGTGCTGGGCACTGAGAGCATCCAGGTCTTCACCTCCTCGGGAGAGATGAAGGCCGGTTTCCCGGTAAGGTGGACAGGGGAGAGCTTCACCAACGTTGCTGCCCCGGTTGTCATGGATCTGGACGGAGATGGTTGCCGAGAGATAATTGTTGCCACCTTCGGAATCGACCCTTACCACGGCACGGTTAGAGTCTACCAATGTGATGGCACAAATCTGTGGAACTACGAAATAGAGGCGGACTACTTCCACTCGCCGGTGGCGGTTTTGAGCTACGATGAGGTCACCTACATCGCAGTTGAGACCGTGCGAGGAAGACTGCACTTACTGAACCAGGAGGGGCAGCTTGAGCCCGGTTGGCCGGTTCAAAAGATCGGACATGGGGACGGTCTGGCAGCAGTGGAGGTTGATGACCAGCCGGTAATAGTCTCCGGCTGCAATATGAATGTCAACTGCGGAGGGGAGGTGGAGAGTTACCTCCATCTGCACACTCTTGACGGGTCACCTCTGGCAGGCACCCCACTGAAGCTTAAAGGCTTCACCAACTTCGCGGTGCCAACTGTTTTCGATTCCCTGATGGTGGTAGCCAGCTTTCGAGTGATATTCCCCTGGCAGGAGTCAGTGAATTCTGTCTATCTCTTCAAGGGTGATTTCTCCGCCCACCACT
>JBHIBM010000160.1:0-5302 GCA_046759085.1 Candidatus Zixiibacteriota bacterium | reverse complement strand
GCTTTTTCTTTATGGATAATCAGTAACTACTAACCACTAACTACTCACCACTTACCAATAACGGGTACCCGCTTACCAGCTTTCGTCTTCGGAGGGAACCGATTCGGCAATGTCGACCATCCGGCGCCCATTGGTGTAGAAGGTGGCTTTAGGTTCGGCCATCGCCATCAGCTTCTGGGTGACCTTCTGGATGCGGAGACAACTCTGCTCGATCAACTTCAGCTTCTCCAAAAGCCCCGGCTCCAGAGACTCGCTCTTGAGAAGCAGAAGCTGAGTGTTTCCCAATATCGCCATCAGGGGGTTGTTGATTTCGTGGTTGATGGTGACCGCGGTCTCCACGATGCTCTGCATTTTCTCGGACATGACCGCATCCTGGTAGCGTCGTTTCAAGTCCTCGAACTCATCCCGGAGGCTCACGAAAGTCACGACGTTGTCGATGATCTCCCCCACCTCCCGGCCAAGATACTCCAGATGGCCGGCGTCATCTTCAACGAACTCCTCAATGGTCTTGGAACCGACGAAGAGCAGCGCAACAACTTTCTCCCGGGAAAACACCGGGACGATGACCCCACTGCTTAATCCTATGTCCGCAAAGAGCTTATCATCGATTCTGCTGATGGTCTCCTTCGGGTAAGAGCGCAAAAGGGGCCTGCGGGTGGAGAGCACCTCTCCGAAAGAGGTGTCGGCCGCCGGCAGAGCACTCAAAAGGGGGTTTTCCTGCAGAAGAGTCTCGGGCAGGACCAAGGTTCGCAGATATTCCTGGCTGTCAGGTGCGAAAGCTAAGAGTATCAACTCTGGTTTCAGCCTCTCCTTTACCTGCTCCAAAAGACTCAGAAGCAGCTTTCGGGAATCCAGCCCCACGTTCTGGAATTGTTCATACAGAGAGGGTTGGGCCGGTTTCCTCACTTTAGCTCCGTGAATCATCGGCCATAGGAGACCCAGCTGGGAGGACAGAAAGCTGGCGAACTCCTCCAGGGACTTCGCCGGGGCGGTTTCATCTTTGACCAACAGCGAGAGTTGTCCCACTCGCTCCCCTTCTGAGAGTATCTTAAAAACTTTGAGCGCTGTGGGAGGATCCCTTCTGATCGAAAAACTGGCCTTATCAGCCTGGAAGCCGATGGTCCCCTGGAAGAGGTCGAAGAGCTTTTGCAGTCTCTCCCCCGTGAGTCTTTTGAGTAATCTCCGGGAGTCGTCGCTGCCGGCCTCAAAGATCTGAGGCTGGGCCTCTCCCGCCCCCCCCGAGACCTCCAGAAGTGCCGCCTCCACCTCGAGGTTTTCGACGATCGCTTCCACTACCGCCGCGAAGATCTTCTCGGAGGCCTCAGCTCTGTTGACGGCGGTGTTCAGGGCCGCTAAGACTGAAATGGCACTCTTTTCCATTGGGAGCTTGGTTACCATTTTGAAGATGACAGACTTACCCCTTAGAGACTACTCTCGATGCCAACGCTCTCGTTGACGAAGCCAGTTAGAAGGTAAAGAGCAGGAAACAAACTCACTCCGCTTTATCTTAAGTTGCAGCTTTTTTTTCATTTGTCAAGAGAAAACACAACTCGCGCGTGGGGTTTAACTCCTTTCTCTTTGTCGTGGTGAGTTAGACCCTTTCTATTTCATTCCCTCAATTTGCACAAGATAATTCATGCTACTCAGCCTTCTTTGTCGCGGCTTGCCCGGGAGGTGAGCCTTCGGCCATCCACGTGTCTCAGGGTTGAACAACAGACTAGCCTTCCGGGCCTCGAGCGGGGTGACAAATAGGGGAAAGCGATGTGCGGATTTTCACTCCTGGGGGGCTTTCAGCTCCTGGTTTAGCTCTGGCGCCCCCTCCTCTCTTCTTTTCTGAGAATCGCCCCCGCGGGCAAATGCTACCTTGAGAAGTGGCGGCGTGACCAGGGTAGTGACTATCACCATTATCACCACCGCCGCGAAGGTGTTCCGATCTATAACCGGCACCCCGCCCAACACCATCTGACTTCCGATCCCCACGAAGATCAGTCCTACCTCCCCCCGGGGAATCATCCCTACCCCCACTGCCCAGCGATTCAATCCCTTTTCGTATACGCCCAGGGAACAGATCTGTTTTCCCAGGATGGCGGCCAGGGTCAAAACCGCAGCAAAGCCTATGATGCCAAGATTTCCAAAGCTTGTAAGGTCGACCTTCATTCCCATGTGCACGAAGAAGATAGGCACCAGGAAATTGGAGATCGGTTGAAGGAGTTCCTCTATCCGGTGCTCACCTCGTTCCAGAAATCTGCGGTAGTGAACCTCGTCTAAGATCAGGCCGGCGGCGAAGGCCCCAACAATGGGGGCTAAACCGATGAGGTTGGCGATATAGGCCAGAAGGAAGCAGAAGAGCAGGGCAACGGTTATCAGCAGTCCCCGGGCTTTCGACCTCAGGGCGATGGCGAACATGCCCCGGGAGAGGATTCCCCCCAGGGCCAATGCTCCCATGAGGAAAAACACCGCCTTCCCGATTATTATCAGAATCTGAGAGGGGTGAAGTGAGGGACCTCCTGCGTTGGCGGCGGTGATTATGCCCACCGCTACCGATAAGATGATCAAACCCAGGATGTCGTCAATGACCGCTCCTCCCAGGATTATTCTAGCCTCTTTGGTGTCGATCTTCTGCATATCCTGCAAGACCCTGGCAGTAATTCCAACGGAAGTGGCGGTCAGAGTTGCCCCCACGAAGATATGAATGAATACCGAGGCCTGCGGCATGAAGAGGGACGAAACCCCCCAGCCCAGAAAGAAGGGGGTGATCACCCCGAAGGTTGCCACCAGAAAGGAGCTTAGCCCCACCGACCTCATCTGCTCGACATTGGATTCTAACCCCACCTGGAAAAGCAGAATTATCACCCCGATCTGTGCGAACACCTCGATGGTGATGTGATGCTTTAAAAGCTCAAACCAGTTCAATCCCGTGAGGTAGAAATTGCCAAGGATCACTCCGAAGATTAACTCCCCCAAGACCGCCGGTTGTCCGATCCTCTCGCACAGATCCCCCCCCATCTTGGCGGCCAGGAGTATTATGATCAGCGCCACCAGAATGGGAGCAATGTCTTCCTCTTCTGAGGGGGTGCCTGCTGGAGCTTGGGCCTTATCTCCCTGAGGGGATGAAAATCCGAGGGGGGACAAATGGAAAAGCAGGACTAAACCCAGCAGGATTAGAAGAGGGATCTTCAGATTGCGCAAGGAAAGCTCCTCTGGCTCACCAGTTCGTTTGGTTGAAGATTATAGCAAATCTCACCTCACTTCGCAAAGCAAAAAATTCCCCAATTCGACGACTCCTGATTGAAAGTTCATGGTTCATATACGAATCCCGTTCCTTTTGCCTGTTTCCCTGTATGAAGTGGGTCGCTCTCTCCGTTCGGATCAAATGGATCTGCCTCGGGCAGGCCTCTGGCGACTGTTAGCTGTTTCTAAAAGGGGCGGAGGGGGACAAGCCCCCTCTCCACTGAAATGGGGCAATATCCCTGTCCCCGGTTTCCGGTCTCCTGTCCCCTGGGAGTATGGTGAGCTTCCCATACTCCCTCGAGATCGAACAACCTGATTTTGAAGTTTTTGGAGTCGGTACTCCACCTCCCTGACAGGACTCAATTTGTGCTGGTAACTTGTTGATTTATAAGCGGGAAAAGAATGACTTAGGAAAGGGGGCCCCAAGGGGAGGTGGCACATCATTTGCGGACAGCTCTGGCGGAGGACAAAAAAATGAGAGAAATCATTCGAAAGCGAGCTGATGCTGGATTCACCTTGGTGGAGCTTATGGTGGCAATGGTCATGCTGTCAATCGTTTCAACCGCCACCTTCTATTTCTACATCGGCCAGCATCAGGCTTACGTCACCCAATCGGATGTTTCAGATATGCAACAGAACGGGAGGGCCGCCGTCAGGGAGCTTTCTTACCATCTCAGGCAGGCGGGCTTCAACACTCCTGCAGACTCCGCGGCATTCACAATTTTCTTTGTGGGCGGGGGACGGGACAGCATTACCATTAATCATCACGATACCTCTTACACCTTCTTCATCGATGCTACCGACAGCTTGCATCCACTTTTCATGCGCCGGGTCGATAGCGACTCCGCAGTCGTTTTCGCCGAGAACATCGACAGCCTCGGCTTCAACCTGGTCTCTGCCAACGAGGTTTCCATAGCCATAGTGGCGAGGACCAGCAGAACCGACCATGCCTCCGGGGATTATCGCCGTCGTCGTTTTGCAACCCTGGTGAATATCAGAAACCTGTAGGTGGAGAAATGCAAAAGGTGACAAAAAATAAAAAAGGATTCACAATTCTGGAAGTGATGGTGGCTATTCTAGTCCTCTCTATCGGGATTCTGGGGCTGGCGCCACTTTTCGTGGTCTCAATGTACGGTAACTCCTTCTCCAACGAGATGACCAGAGCAAACCTTTTGGCCACGGAGCAGATAGAGACCTTAAAGGGCTTTTCCAGCTTTAGCCCCATCCCCTATACCCAGACGGAGGCGGGTCTGGAGGGGATTTTCACGCGCCAGACCAGAGTTGACGATTCCACCACCGATGGCAGCGTCCCGGTGGGGGTTTACGCCATCCAGATTACGGTGAGCTGGATTGACCAGAACGGCGTCGCTCGCGCTATCAATTATCTGACTTACAAGGGGATAGAAGAATGATCAAGCAAATCATGGGGGGCAACCATGCTAACATGTCTACAGAATCAAAAAGGGACAGCACTCCTGATAGCTTTGGGAATGATGGTGATGCTGTCATTCATAGGGATCGCCGCCGTGTTCAATAGTGGTATAGACATAACCATTTCCGGGAGCCAGAAACGCTCCACCCAGGCGCTCTATTTGGCGGAAGCTGGTCTGCAGAGGGCGGTATACGAATACATCTGGCCCGGCTTCAACGACGAGGACACCTCTCCCATGACCAACCTCTTCGGATGGATAGACTCCCTGGAGGGAGACACCATTTACCAGGGTGTTGACGTCACCGGTCAGGGAGGTTACACCGTGATAGTGACCGATGTCAACGACCCCGGATCGATGTCGTCTTTTTTCGAGTGTCGCGAGGTCACAGTGGAGTCCCACGGTATTTCTCTGGGTGGCTCCGAGAACCGCACCGTCGTGGAGGTGCTGAGGTTCGGGGTTCACGCCTCCAGCGTTTTCGACCATTCCTATTTTATGAACCATTTTGGCTGGTGGGCCGGTTTTCCCAATGGGGGGGCGATAATGAACGGCAATACCAGAGCCAACGGACATCACGACCTCATCTCTGGATGGCTCACCGTAAATGGTAATCCTCGCTACAGCCCCATCGACGGCGAAGC
>JBHIBM010000159.1:0-5302 GCA_046759085.1 Candidatus Zixiibacteriota bacterium | reverse complement strand
CTGATTTTGGTCTCAAGTATCCTTCCCCTTGCAGGGAAGAGAACGACAGAGGCGGAAAGGAAAGAAATCGCTTCGGACATGGCTGTCTTGGAGACGGAGGGCATTGAAGCTTGGGCCAAGATTGTAGGAATCCTCGATGGTGTGGTCATGGGACCACTCTTTGAGCGCAACCCCGGAATCAAACCGCTGTGGGAAAGAATCATCAGCAGGAATGAGGCTGAGAATTTGGCTAAGGTCCTGAAACTCAAGATGGCGAACAAACCCTTGAATTGGCGTTCTCAGTTAGGAGAGATAAAGTCCCCGACTTTGATTGTCGCCGGTGAGAAGGATAGCTCCTTTGTCGATGCCTCCCGGAACCTCTCCCGAAGAATCCCGAATTCGAAGCTGATGATTATGAAAGATAGCGGACATATGTTGAGCCTGGAGAACCCCAAGTCGTTTGCCTCTGTTTTGATTGATTTTATGGATGAGGTAGGTCAGGTTGTCCCCACCTGACAGCCGTAAGTCCGTAGGTCGGGTTGTCTCAACCCGACAAACAAGTATTGGAGTTCCCCATGGGGAAATTTCACAGATTTCACATAACCGAAGCAATCTATTTTGTAACCACCAAAACTCGTGGGAATAGAAGATTCTTCTCGGATAGGAGAAACAGCCAAATCTTACTGAATTGCATAGACAATTTCCGCAAAAAGGGAAGATACCTGCTTCTTGCATTTGTAATAATGCCCGACCATCTGCATATTATGTTGAAGCCCAATGGAAACGAAAACATATCTGAAATTATGCACAGCATTAAGCGAGGGAGTTCACGTCTGATAAATCAAATGTGGAATAGAAATGGCTCGGTCTGGCAGAGCAGTTTCTATGAACGTATAATCAGAAATGAAAAAGAGTTTTGGGAAAAGGTGAATTATGTTTATAATAACCCTCTGAAAGCAGGATTGGTCGAATCTCCCGAGGATTATCCCTATTCATCGGCCAATCCGAAGGTAGAGACCGATTTGGAGGAATTTTTGTCTCCGTGATTTCATGACTCTGTTGCCCAAACAACCCCCCCCCGCAGGGCGGGTTGTCTCAACCCGACATCGGCCCAGGTTGAGACAACCTGGGCTACGTGTGGATTGGACGTGTGCAAGTGTCCACGACCGCTGCTATTAGGATATGGAAACAGGCTATAGGAAACCCCTGAAATTAGAGGACAACGAGTTCTACAGGAGCAAGCCAGAGTCGTTCCAACTGTGTCACCGCCTCTTGGAGTGGACATTTGGCTTCCCCAAAGGCGGATGCATAACGTGGCAGGGTCCGTATATTCCGATGGTATGTGGCCTGTTTGAGCAAAGTAGAAGCGCTTTCGAAGCAATTCTGGTTCTCTGCAATCGAGGATACGCGGTCCAATCCTTTCCCTTGTGCAGGCAATTGTTTGAGGCCCTTCTCAACGTTAGGTTTCTGCAGAAGGACAAGTCCCGGGCAGAGCGGCTTCGCAGATACACGAGATATAGGCGTCTACTGCATGGGAGAGGTCTGCCTTCCCTCCCTCGTAGTACACCTTTTTCAGCTTTTCAAGCGACCCAGCCACCATGGTCCGACGAAGAGGAAAAAGAGCTGAGAGAATTGGAAGACAAGTTGTCCTCCAGATTCAAGTTCAGATGGTCGGGGCTCTCCATGAAGAAAATGGCGTGCAAGGTGGGAACTTCCGCAGACTTTGAGGCTCTCTACCCTTTCTTGAGTGGTTATGTTCACTTGATCGATCCTTTCTTTTTCGGCTCTGAATGTGAAGAGGGAAACACAATTCGGGTGCGCTCTGTACCCTCTTTCGAGGGTATCTCTGACGCCCATCTAATCTCTTTCTACTGTTTTGCTCAGCTAACCAAGGAATGGCTCGAGGTAATCGGGGAGCTTGATAAAAAAGTCGAGGAGGAGTTCCAAACATTGCTTAGTCTCAACCCGGCATCAATACCCCAAGCCCAGGTTGAGACAACCTGGGCTACCACGGGATGGGCAATGTGAAATAATATGATGACCTCCAACGAAATCCGCAGGAAATTTCTTGATTTCTTCTCTGGGTATGACCACAAGGTTGTTCCCAGTTCCTCCCTCATTCCGGTGGATGATCCCACGCTGCTTTTCACCAACGCTGGGATGAACCAGTTCAAAGATGTCTTCCTGGGGAAAGAAAAACGGGAATACAAACGGGCGGCCTCCTCCCAGAAGTGTATGCGCGCCGGGGGTAAGCATAACGACCTTGAAATTGTGGGACAGACCACGCGCCATCAGACCTTCTTCGAGATGCTGGGCAATTTCTCCTTTGGAGATTATTTCAAAGGTGAGGCGATTGCCTATGCCTGGGAGTTTGTCACCAAAACTCTGGGAATTCCCAAAGACAGACTCTATGCCACCGTCTATGAGGAGGATGAGGAGGCTTTCGAGTTCTGGAAAAAGATAGACTCAGCTTTAGAGGGTCGAATTCTGCGCTTCGGCGAGAAAGATAACTTCTGGTCGATGGGCGATGTCGGTCCGTGTGGTCCTTGCTCAGAGATCCATTACGACCAGGGAGAGGAGTTTAGCTGTGGCCCTCACTGCAGAGGAGTCGAATGCGACTGCGACAGATTCAGCGAGCTCTGGAATCTGGTCTTTATGCAATTCAATCGCGATGAAAGCGGGAAGATGAAACCGCTGCCGAAGCCATCGGTCGATACCGGCGCTGGGCTGGAGCGGCTCTGCGCGGTGATGCAGGGAGTCCATTCCAATTACGACACCGATTTATTGAAGCCTCTGGTCGAGAAGGTGGTGGAGATCTCCGGCAAAGAATATTCCCCCGGTCCGGAGGGGATGCCTCACCGCGTGGTTGCGGATCACGTTCGAGCGCTATCATTCTGTATTGCCGATGGGGGCATGCCTTCAAATGAGGGACGGGGTTACGTCCTGAGGCGGATTCTCCGCAGAGCTTCGTATAACGGTCGCCTCTTGGGTATTCATCGACCGTTTATGTCCGAGTTGCTCGACACTCTGGAAAACATCATGGCTGACGTCTATCCGGAGCTGAAGGGGAAAGGGAAAATCATTGAAAACGTTCTCAATGCGGAGGAGGAGAGCTTCGAACGCACCCTCGACACCGGCCTGGAGCTTTTCGAACAGGTTGCACGCAAAGTCGAAAAGTCAGGGAAAAATGTCGTCCCCGGAGAAGATGCCTTCAAACTCTACGATACTTACGGATTTCCTCTGGATTTGACCCAGATAATGGCGGGCAAACGGGCGATGATCGTTGACGAGAAGGGCTTCGAAGTCGAGCTGGAAAGGCAGAGAGAAAGAAGCAGGGAATCTGCTTTATCAACGTATGAAGGTTTTGCCTTTCACGAGAGATTCACTGCTTCCATAGGTGCTGAGAAGATACCGCCAACCCAGTTTGTCGGATATGAGAGCATCGAGACCGAGTGTACAATAGTGGTCGCTTTTGAGGATCAGAACCACAACTGGCAGATAGCCCTGGATCGTACGCCTTTCTACCCTGAATCTGGGGGTCAAGTCGGTGATGATGGCCTGATAGTCTCAGATTTCAACAAATACCACGTTTATAACACCCGAAAGACAGACCGCGGCGTGTATGTCCACTATTGCCAGAAGGAAGGAAACAGACCCGATCTTGGACCTGCAAGAGCAATCGTCAATGCAGACCGTCGGTTGGCTACTCAGCGCAATCACACCGCCACTCATCTTTTGCACCGGGCTTTGAAGAAGGTCTTAGGTGAACACGTCAACCAGTCCGGCTCGCTGGTGGCTCCAGATAGATTGCGCTTCGATTTTACCCATTTCAAGGCGTTAACGCCTGACGAGTTGTTGGAAATTGAGAAGGACGTCAACAGAAAGATATTGGAAAACCTCCCGGTGAGGCCCGAATCTCAAGTTCCCTTCGAGGAGGCGAAGAAGAAAGGCGCGGTGGCTTTATTCGGTGAGAAATACGGGGAGAAGGTTCGGGTCGTAAGGATAGAGGCTAGAGATTCGACGCCCCAAAATCCCGAGTATTACAGTCAGGAGCTTTGCGGGGGGACGCATGTGAATGCCACCGGTGAGATCGGGCAGTTCCGCATCGTATCGGAATCCGCCATTGCCGCCGGAATCAGGAGAATCGAGGCCGTTGCTGGTTTGACGGCGTTTGAATTAATGGATAAAGAGAGAGGCCTTCTGAACAATCTCTCCAAAACCTTCAAAGCTCCAGCAGAGGAGCTTGAGTCACGGGTAGGAAAACTCCTGGAAGAGAAAAAGCTCTTGGAGAGAGAACTTGGAAAGTTCAAGGTTGGCTCTTGCAGGGCTGAAGCTAAGGAGCTGGTCGATAAAGCGCCATTTGTCGAGGGAACGAATTCTAAGGTTATCGCTGTCAAGGTTGAAAAGAAGAATCGAGAGGAACTGCTCTCCCTTGCGGATGCAGTACGTGAAGCCTTAACTTCCGGAGTGGCGACATTGGCCAGCGAGATAAACGACAGTTTAGCTCTCGTCACTGTGGTCACTGACGATTTGATCAAAAGTGGAATAAAGGCTGGAGAGATTGTCAAGGAGGCGGCCAAAGTAGGAGGCGGTTCTGGTGGTGGCAAGCCGCATTTAGCGCAAGCGGGAGTGAAGGACCGTAGCAAGTGGAATATTGTGAGAGACAGGACATTTGCTATAAGCAAGGAGCAGATCATTGAATGCGGCAAGGGCAAAGACACCTAGCTTGCCTCGACCGGTCGGCCCCAGCTCATAGACGGTAAATTAGGTTGCGTACGGCTGATATTCTTGTAAATTGCCAGATCAAAGGATTCTTGTAGAATCTCCCAGGGGAGGGAAAATGAAGCTTTTCAATCATCTTCAAAAAGTTCTAAGCAGGCGAGGCGCTGGCTTTTTTGTCCTTCTCGACCCCGACAGAGCCTCCAGCAGAAAGTTGGTCTCAAGCGCCGCCGGCGCCGTGGAATGTGGCGCCGATGGAATCTTGGTCGGTTCCTCAATACTCCTCACTGACAACTTCGACCGGGGGGTCAGAGCAATAAAAAAGGCTGTCGGGAACACTCCGGTCATCATCTTCCCCGGGAATGTCAACATGGTATCGCGTTATGCCGACGGCATCCTCTTCCTCTCCCTGGTCTCGGGGAGGAACTCAAATCTATTGATCGGGGAACACGTCAAAGCCGCCCCCCTTATCAGGAAGTATGGAATTGAGGCCATCCCGACCGGCTATCTCATTTTCGATTCCGGTAAGATGACCTCGGTCCTTTATATGTCCAACTCCCTCCCCATCCCCAGTGATAAGCCGGATATCGCCTGCGCCCATGCC
>JBHIBM010000158.1:0-5304 GCA_046759085.1 Candidatus Zixiibacteriota bacterium | reverse complement strand
TCAACGTCGAGGTCCCGGGGATGAAGAAAGAGGACGTCAAGGTCACCTTCCAGGATGGCATTCTCACCATCAAGGGTGAGCGGAAGCAGGAGAAGGAAGAGAAGGACAAGAGCTTCCATCGCGTTGAGCGCTCTTACGGTTCCTTCTGCCGGAGCTTCACTCTCCCCACTATGGTGCAGGGTGACAAGATCAAGGCCAATTACAAGGATGGTGTCCTCTCGATCTCTCTACCAAAGGTCGAGGAAGCGAAGCCGAAGGAAATCTCGATTGACGTCGCGTAGGCAGGGGCCAAGAGCCTCGAGGGGGGGCAGGTGCCGGGTGGAGAGCCCGGCACCTGTGCCTTGCTAAAAGGGGGAGACTTCACAGCAGATGAAGCGGATTAAGCAGATACGAGATAGTATGACTGGGCCTGTGAGTCAGGGTGCTGTGAGATGCCCACATCTGACGATCATCAATGGCAATGTTGTATCACAAGCAAAGGAGGTAGATTACAATGTCTAAGACTATAGGAATTGACTTAGGAACCACGAACTCTTGCGTCTCGGTGATGGAAGGCGGCGACCCCGTCGTCATCACCAATGCGGAAGGGTCGCGCACTACGCCCTCAGTGGTGGGGTTCTCCAAGACCGGTGAGAAGTTGGTAGGGCAGGTCGCCAAAAGGCAGGCCATTACCAATCCCCTTAACACCATCTTTTCCATCAAGCGCTTCATGGGGAGGAAATTCTCGGAGGTAAAGGAGGAGATCAAGAATTTCCCATACAAAGTCGTCGAGGGCCCCAAGGGTGATGCCCGGGTGAAGGTCGAGGACAGAGAGTATTCTCCCCCGGAGATCTCTGCCCTGATTCTCCAGAAGATGAGAAAAACCGCGGAGGACTATCTCGGGGAGAAGGTTACCAAGGCGGTCATCACCGTGCCGGCCTACTTCAACGACTCCCAGAGGCAGGCCACCAAGGACGCTGGTCGAATCGCCGGCTTACAGGTGGAGAGGATTATAAACGAGCCTACAGCTGCATCTTTAGCATACGGGCTCGACAAGAAGGGGGACAGAAAAATAGCGGTCTATGACCTCGGGGGAGGCACCTTCGACATCTCCATATTGGAGTTGGGTGAAGGGGTTTTCGAGGTTCGCTCCACCAACGGCGATACCCACCTGGGCGGCGATGATTTCGACAAGAGAATCATCGACTGGATGGTGGTGGAGTTCAAGAAGCAAGAAGGAATCGACCTTTCCAAAGATCCCATGGCCTTGCAGCGCCTGAAAGAAGCCGCCGAGAAAGCCAAAATGGAGCTCTCCACCACTATGGAGACCAACATCAATCTGCCCTTTGTCACTGCGGATGCTTCCGGGCCAAAACATCTGAACTTGACTTTGACTCGCGCCAAGCTGGAGCAACTGGTGGATGATTTGATTGAGCGCACCGCTGGGCCTTGCAAGCAGGCGCTTGCGGATGCCAAGCTCTCCGCAAGCGATATCGACGAGGTCATCTTGGTCGGAGGTATGACGCGGATGCCGAAAGTTCAGGAAGTAGTAAAGGAGCTCTTCGGAAAGGAACCACATAAGGGCGTCAACCCCGACGAGGTGGTCGCCCTCGGAGCTGCCATTCAGGCTGGTGTTCTCTCCGGAGACGTCAAAGACGTGCTCCTGCTGGACGTGACTCCCCTGTCGTTAGGAATCGAGACTCTGGGTGGAGTCTCCACCAAGCTGATCGAGCGGAACACCACCATTCCCACCAAGAAAAGCGAAGTCTTCACCACCGCCGAGAACAACCAGACCACGGTGGAGGTTCACGTCCTCCAGGGAGAGCGCCAGATGGCGATCGACAACCGCACCATCGGGCGATTCCATCTGGACGGAATTCCCCCGGCGCCACGGGGAGTGCCTCGAATTGAGGTCACCTTCGACATCGATGCCAACGGGATTCTGAACGTCTCCGCCGACGACAAAGCCACCGGGAAATCGCAATCGATCCGGATTGAGGCCTCCAGCGGCCTCTCCGAACAGGAAATCCAGAAGATGGTAAACGACGCCAAACAGCACGAAGCCGAAGACCGTAAAAAGAGGGAGGAGGTCGACCTTCGAAATCAGGCCGACCAGCTCGTCTGGCAAACGGAGAAGAACTTGAAGGAGTTCGGTGATCGCTTAGATGCGGACAGCAAAGCCAAGGTCGAAGCCGCCACCGAGAGGGTCAAGGCCGCCATCAAAAGCAACGATAATGAGGAAATCCGCTCCTCCGTGGAGGCTTTGAACACCGTCTGGCATGAGGCCACCGGCAAGATGTATCAGGGTGCCACCGCCGATGCTCAAGAGTCGCAAACAACCCAGGGACCTTCTGCCGAAGCGAAAACTGAGGCAGGCAAAAAGGACGAGAAGGCCGTGGATGCCGATTATGAGGTAGTGAGTTAAGAAGGGCGTCGGGAGAGAGCTCCCAACGCCTCCGCACAACCTGGTGCGGATACCGATTGACAGAAGTCACCTCAAGATATATCTTGGTCGGACAGGTTTTCTATGAGACAACGAGAGGAGAGAACAGACGATGCCCACCTATGAATATCGCTGCAAAGAGTGTGGAAAACATTTCGAGAGGTTTCAAAGAATTACCGAACCACCGGTGGCTCAATGTCCCTACTGTGAGGGTGAAGTGGAGAGGCTGATCTCTTCGGGGGCAGGTTTCCTCTTCAAAGGTAAAGGCTTTTACACAACCGATTATCGCAGCTCCGAATACAAGAAAAAGGCTGAAGCCGAAAAACCCAAACCGGAGAAGAAAGAAAAAAAGAAGGTATCAACTTGATCCCTGAAAGCCTTCGTGATGGCTTCTGACAAAGCGAATGCTCTAAGTGCCCGCTCGAGGCGGGTCAGCCTCGGCTGACTCGCTTTTTTATTCTGCGGTGAGGCCGATGATTCGCGTACTGTGTTGGAACGGTGAAAAACTATTACAGAATCCTGGGGCTTGACCCCTCCTGCGGTTTGGAGGATTTGAAAAGGGCCTTTCGCCGTCTGGCGAAGAAGTATCACCCCGACGTCGGAGGTGGCGCAATCCCGGAGGATTTTCTTCGCATTAAGGAGGCGTATGATACTCTCAGCGACAGGAGAAGAAGACGGGAATACGACCTGCGAATGAAATATGGAATGGTGCCTCCCGCTTGCGAGGTCAGACCGATGCGTACCAGGCCGGAGCCAGTCCAGGACCTCTTCGACGATATTGTCGATGCGGTGCGCGACAGCTTTGGCTTTCCCCGTCAAGGGACTCTTGAGGCAGAGGTGGTGTTGACTCAGAGAGAGGCCCAGGATGGTTGCATATTTCCTCTTGCCATACCGGTTAAGAGAACCTGCCCAGCCTGTTTCGGATTCGGCAGCCGGTTTTTCAGCGACTGCCCCTTCTGTGGAGGCGAGGGGAAAATCACAGTCAAGAAATACGTCCGGGTGAAAATTCGACCCGGTGCCTTCACCGGACAGCTCTACGAATTGAACCTGGGCTCAGCCTACGTTAAGTTATACATCACGGTTCGATGAAAGCTGAATCTCAAACCTATATCGGCACCGATGAGTCCGGCAAGGGGGATTTTTTTGGACCTCTGGTGATCGCTGGGGTTTTGGTCACCACGAGGTCTCTAAAGAGACTGGAGGAAATCGGTGTTCGCGACAGCAAGAGAATATCGGACAATAGAGTAACAGCGCTGGGGACAATTATTAGAAAGCAGTTCCCGAACTCGATTGTTGTAATCGGCCCGGAGAGATATAACGAGCTTTACGACAAGATCAGGAATCTGAATCGCCTTCTGGCCTGGGGACACGCCAGAGCGATCGAGAATATCTTAGAGAAACAGGAATGTGGCTGCGCCCTGACAGATCAGTTCGGCGATGAGAAATTTGTCAAGAACGCTCTATTAGAGAAGGGCAAAAAGATCGAGCTGGTTCAAAGACCTAAGGCGGAGGAAGACCTGGCAGTCGCTGCCGCCTCCATTTTAGCCAGAGGAGAATTTGTCAGACGGCTGAAGAATCTGTCCAAAACCTGTGGAGTCGACTTGCCGAAAGGCTGTAGTAGTGACATTGTCGGAGTTGGAAAAGAACTCACTGAAAAATTCGGGGCAGAGATTTTGAGAAAAACTGCAAAATATCATTTCAAAACTACCAAGCAGATCTTAGCGGGGTGAAAAAATGCGTTTGGATAAATTAACCGAAAGGTCGCAGGACGCTTTACAATACGCGCAGGAGTTAGCGCAGTCAAAAAATCACAGTCAGATAGAGGTCGAACATCTCCTCTCGGCGCTTCTCTCTCAGGACGACAGCCTGGTCGCAGACATTTTGAGCCGTGCGGAGGCAAACGTCGAGGATATCAGAAGGAAGATAGAGACGGAGTTGGACAGTCTGCCTCGTGCCTACGGTGCCGGGGTACAGATTTACATCTCGGGTCCACTTCGAGAGGTCTTAGACCAATCCTGGACCGAGGCACAGAATTTCAAGGACGAGTTTATCTCCGTCGAACATTTGCTTCTGGCGATTTTGGAGGTGGGTAATTCCAAATCGGCGCAAACCCTATCGGCCGCCGGGATCACCAGGGACAAAATCCTGCAGACTTTGACCTGTGTCAGAGGTCACCAGAGAGTGACGGACCAATCGCCGGAATCGAAATACAAGGTTTTAGAGAGATACAGCCGCGACCTGACCGACTTAGCTTCCAAAGGGAAACTCGACCCCATCATCGGCAGGGACGATGAGATTCGCCGGGTCATAAAGATTCTCTCTCGAAGGACCAAAAACAATCCCGTCTTAGTTGGGGAGGCAGGAGTGGGTAAGACCGCCATCGTCGAGGGATTAGCACAAAAGATCATCTCCGGGGAAGTCCCCGAATCTCTGAAAGATCGCAAGATCGTGGCCTTAGATCTCGGCGCCCTTTTAGCCGGCTCCAAGTTCCGGGGCGAGTTCGAGGAGAGGCTGAAGGCCATCATCAAAGAGGTGGAGAAATCCGATGGGAGAATCGTTCTTTTCATCGATGAGCTTCACACTATTGTCGGCGCTGGAGCCGTCGGGGGAGCCATGGACGCCTCCAACATGCTCAAGCCGGCCCTGTCTCGCGGGGAGCTACGCTGTATCGGCGCCACCACCCTGGACGAATACCGGCGCAACATCGAAAAGGATGCCGCCTTAGAGAGACGCTTTGCCCTGGTTATGGTGAATCCTCCGACGGTGGAGGAGACGGTCTCGATCCTACGGGGCCTCAAGGAGAGATATGAAGTTCACCACGGCGTGAAGATCCAGGATGGCGCCCTGATGGCGGCGGCAAAACTGTCCGATCGCTATATCAC
>JBHIBM010000157.1:0-5350 GCA_046759085.1 Candidatus Zixiibacteriota bacterium | reverse complement strand
GGAGACAAAGTCAAGATCGACACCCGCAGCGGCGAATATCTGGAGAGAGCTTAGACTTCTTTCTGCAGGACTTGGAGGGGGAGCCAAAGAGGTAAGCCAAACTCTTAGCAGGCCCTCAGCGATCCTATTTCTGATCGCTGTTCAAGTAAAGAGCATCTCGAGTCGATAACTATAGGGAAATCGTTCTCAAGCTTGGCTCTGAATTCTAAGCTTGTGAGGGGGTCTGTTTGTGTTGATTTTGAATCTCGCCGTCACAGTTCTGATCTTGTGTTTGACAATCTATGTTTATCTTTACCCAACTCGACCACTTAGGTTTGACCGTTCCCTCTACAGAAGAATCTCTTGGGGACTAACTTCTCTCGCCGCAGCTCGCATCCTCAACGCCCTCCTCCTTTTGGGAGGGGAACAGATCCGCTCCTCGTCGATCCTGAAAGCCTCGACGATCGGCGAGTTCTTGGGTTATTCGCTGGGAGCAGTCCTTCTCATACCAGCCGCTTTCAGACTGTGGTACAGAGTCAATGTTTCCGTTCAAAAAAGGAGTGACGGTTACCGCTGGGAGCTTTTCCACAGAGCTATACCCAACATCCTGCGGCCGGATGGAGACCTGGACAAAGACATCCGGGCCTTTCTCGCCTACCTGCGTCATGGCTTCGGGTATGACGCCATCTCCGTTCACCTTCTAGAAGATGGGAACGACTTCCTGAAGTTGTGGCAATCTGTGGGGATGGAGGAGAGCTGGTGGCACCTCCACCGGCAGATTCCGGTCAAAGGCAGCATCGCGGGAGCGGTCATTGACAGAGGACGAGTGATTACTGTGGAGGAACTAGAGGCCGATCCGCAGCTGAAAAAACTCCTTTCTCCCTTCGGCGATATCGTCTCCTTTTTCGGATGTCCCCTGAAATTTGGGGAGAAAAGCGTGGGGGTATTCTCAATCTACAGTCGGAAGCCCAGGCGATTTGAGAGAATCGAGGTTCGTACCCTGGTGGCCGCCGTCGACCAGTTGGCCACCGTTCTCGCCTTTCAAGAGCTTTCAGCTGAAATATCCACTAAAGAGAGACGGGACACCATGGTCGCCAGGCTGGAAGAGGTCGCGCTCCGCCACTCGGAGCTGCAAACCGGACTGCCTGGCATAGCCAGCATTCTGAAGGAATACATCCCCTGCGATTATCTCTGTCTGTTCCTGTTAGACCGAAGCGGGCACAACATCTGGAGGTACACTGCCTCCGCAGAAGGATCCAATCTGATAGAAAAGAAGTTCGAGGCACCGGAGCTGAGCTCCACTCTGAGAGCGGTGATAGAGGAGGGCCAGAGTCGACTCCTCAACGACTGCCGCCCCCACGCAGAGGAGCTAAAGACCCTTCCTTTCGCCTCCCAAGCCGCTTCGATGATGCTTTCGCCCCTGCCTCTACAGGAAGCGAGCGCCTCAGGAAGCCGCAGCCTGAGAGGAGCCCTGATATGTGCCTCCAGGATACCAGGAGACTTCAGCCAGCAATTCCTGGAACTGCTGAGAGCAGCTGCCGCACATGTCACCCTAATCGCTCAAAAAGACCTCCTCGGAGACCAGCGGGAGACTGTAGACCGAGGCTTGAGGAGGTTGTCACGCCGAATCGCTTCCGACCTCCCCCCGTCGGAGAGCACGGAGCGGTTTGGACAGGTCGCTGAAGCGGTTGTAACAGGCCTGCCCACCACCAGCTGCAGGGTGATGCGTTTCGATTCTCCCTCCTCCAGCTTCAAACCGCTTGGCTCCTTTCACCGGCGGGCAACGGGGCAAGAAGAGTCGAGATTGCAGCCTATTCCCCTCCGCGAATCCCCTCTATTACAGAGGATTATGGCCTCCCGAAGACCGATGACCGTGGATACCGGTCTCCCGGACGCTCTGTTGACCGAGAAGGAGCATTCAAAGATCTTCGGAGCCGATATCAAAGGTGGCCTGATTCTTCCGGTAACTTATGAGAAAGAGGTGTGCGGGCTTCTCACCGTGGGAGAGAGGCGCAATCCCCTCCGCCAACCTTTTACCGATGACGACCTGGAGTTCTGCGAGGGGATGGCCAGTCAATTGGCGCCAGTCTTGAGTCGTCCTCTCAAGGAGAGGCTGAGGGAAGATCGGCTGCTGGAGGTGGTGGTGGAATCGCTTCCAGACCTGATCTTCCAAATGCGCTCCCCCCTGACCATAATTCTGGGCAACTGCGAGTTGATGTCAAAAGTGGAAGATTTCGCCACCCCTGAGCAGGCCAAAAGGTTTGTCCGCACCGTCGAGAATTCGGCCAAGAAACTGCATCGCTCCCTCGAGACTCTCTCCAGTTTGCATTCATCGGTGAGAGCTCCGCGAAAGGAGAAGATCTACGACCTAGACAAATAAGTCCACCCGTGAGGCATTAGTCCCTGACACCCGAGTTCTCCTCACCGAAATCCACCCGCAGGATAAAACTGTTGACAGATTGATCGTCCGTTAGCTATAATCTGTTACCGCAGAAGCAGACGGAGAAGATCGGTATCGACAGCATCGCGAAGCTATGGGCAATGATGTTCTTTCCTTTCTGAGGAAAAGCAAGGCCAAGATCGATGAGTTTATTCTCGAGGCTCTCCCCGCCGAAGATCCGGTGCCGGAGATCGAGCTCCTCTTCGCCATGATGAGGGAGTATCCCCTCCGTCCCGGAAAGGGGCTGCGACCCGCACTCTGCCTCCTCACTTGCAACGCTTTCGGGGGCGATTCTGAGAGAGCCTTAACCACCGCCGCTGCCTTAGAACTCTTTCAGAACTGGATTGTGATTCACGACGACATCGAGGATGGCTCCGAGTTGCGTCGCGGCTTACCCGTCCTTAACCTTCAATACAACTCCCCCCTGGCGATCAACGCCGGAGATGCCCTGGCCGGCAAGATGTGGGAGGTTCTCCTCGGAAATCGTGAGATCTTGGGACCCCAGAAAGGTTTCGCCATCCTCCGGGAGTTCACGGTGATGCTGAATAAGACCACCTCCGGACAGCACATCGAGCTCTCCTGGGTAGACAAGAACAGGTGGGACTTGAGCGAGGAGGACTACTTCCTGATGTGCCGGAACAAAACCGCCTGGTATACCGCAGTGGCGCCGATGCGCCTGGGGGCCATCATCGCCGATGCTCCGGAAAAGACCCTGACGATGATGGTCAATCCGGGTCTGAAGCTGGGGGTGGCGTTTCAGATTCAGGATGACGTCTTGAACCTGGTCGGCTCCGAGGAGAAATACGGCAAGGAGATCGGCGGAGACATTCAGGAGGGGAAACGGACTCTGATTGCCATTCACCTTTATAACCACGCCGACGAGGGAGAGCGCTCGCGAATTGCGGAAATCATGAACAAGCCGCGCCGGGACAAAACCCCGGGAGATGTAAAAGAAATTCTCTCCCTGATGCAAAAGTACGGTTCCATCAACTACGCTTCGGACTTTGCCCACCGCTTATCTGCCGAAGCCAAAGAGATGCTCGGCGAACTGCCCTTCGACGGCGACCCCCTCCACCAGGAGATGCTCCAACAGCTGGTCGATTTTGTGGTCTCAAGGGAGCTATAATCCTGCTCTGTTCATCTTCTCTCGAGTCTAACTCAGATCGTAAATATGCAGAGAAAGAAGGCCTTCATTCACAAGATGTTTTCGGAGATCGCTCCGATCTACGATCGCATGAATAGACTAATCAGCCTCGGTTTCGATAACCGGTGGAGGCGAAGGGCGGTGAAGCCATTAGCTAAGGCGCATAGGGTTTTAGACCTCTGCGCCGGCAGCGGGGACATGTCCATCGCCCTCTTGAAGCAAAACGCTTTCGCCGGCGAGGTCGTCCTTTGCGATTTCAATCGAGACATGCTCCATCTCGCTAAAAGGAAATGCTCCGTGGAAGACGGAGGGGGGTTTGCAGATAGAACCGTGCTGGTCGTTGCGGATGCGGAATTATTGCCTTTCAAAGAGGGCTCCTTCGACGGGGTCACCATCGGTTTCGCCCTGCGCAACCTCCCCAGCCTGGAGAAGCTATCGGGTGAGATCATCCGAGCGATGAAAAACGGAGGCCTCGCCACATTCCTGGAGGTTGCCCACCCTGAAAACAAAATCCTTGAGGTTCTCTTCCACCTCTATTTCTACAAGCTGGTCCCGGCAATATCGAAATACTTGACCACTCAGAAATACGCTTATCGCTACCTGCCAGCCTCTCTGAGGGTCTTCTTCAAACAGAGGGAATTGGTAGAGCTCTTCAGAAAAGCCGGATTTCCTTCGGTCAGTTACTCAAATATATGGGGAGGCATAGGGGCGATATATTTCTTGAGGAAATGAATCGAGTTTCACGGAGGTGAACGTGGGCGACTTTGAGGTCAGAATCACGATCAAAGAGATCAGAGGTAGTGGCGTCTGTCCTGCAGGTCATAAGATCGGGGAGGTCTTCAGGGTGGGAGAGGGAAAGCTCTGCGTCTGGGCGGAACATACGATTTTGCCTTTTGCCACCGCTCTGAGATTAGGTGGCGAAATTCCCTGGGGGGACAATAAAGATTTCATTGAAGTCGCCTGTCCTGACGCGGATAACACCGTAATCTTCGAGTTGAAAAGAGGGAAAGCGAAACGGAGGAAGTTCTTCTCCTGAAAAACAGAGAGTTATGTTTTGGACTGACTGCCCGGTCTCGCTACGTCTTGGACTTGACAGGACTGTAAAGGGAGCAGAAAATCTGAGGCGAGATCACAAAAAAACCTCCGGGGAGACTGATACTATCTACCATTCCTTTTCCATACGGATCCGAACAGAATAATCCCCCCTGGCGGAGGCCAGGGGGCTACCCCGGTTGGTTCACCCGCCGGAGGCGGGTCGCCTCTGGCGACTGTTCATAGTTAACAGTTCACGGATGATTCTCTGTTCCCTGTCTCCTGTCTCCTGTCCCCTGTTTCCTGTTATATTATCTTCCTTCTTGAATTATCTTCAGGTCGAACCTGCCCCCTTCACTCTCGAAGAAATATTTGCTCAACTTCGGCAGGATCTTCTCTGCGGTCTCTAAATACAACCTTTTTCTGGTCACTTCGGGAGCTTTGTTGTATTCCCTCAAAATGTCTGTAAACCTCTGGGCCTCCCCGCGGGCGTTGGCAACTCTCCTCTGGCGTTCGGCTTCAGCCGCCTGAGTCATTTGCTCCGCCTCCCCGCGGGCTTTGGGCAGAATTTCGTTTGCATATCCGCTGGCGTTGTTTATGAGCCTCTCCCGGTCGGCTTTGGCGTTGACCACGTCCTGAAAGGCTCGAATCACCTCCGGCGGCGGTTCCGCGGTTCTCAGGTTTACAGAACTGATTCTAATCCCGACTCCGTACGCATCCAACCCCCCCTGCACACCCCGCTTGACCTCCTCCTG
>JBHIBM010000156.1:0-5355 GCA_046759085.1 Candidatus Zixiibacteriota bacterium | reverse complement strand
GTTATCAACCAGATGATCAAGAATCCCGATTTCTGGATGCCGTTTGCCTGTGCAATTCTAAAGGAGCGGGAGCAGGATTACATCGTCAACCCGAAAGGTATTCTCTCTCCTTACACGACCATCTCTTACAACTCCACCGGGAAGGCTGGAGACATAGTCACCGGGGTTCATCCTTACGATCTGACCGTCACACCTCAGATTGTCGAGAGAGAGTGGAACCCGGATTATTATGACCTGATGAAGAGATTCGAAAATCTGACCAGCAGGGGCGGGATTCTCAATACCTCCTTTGACCTCCACGGTCACCCCATGGTCGCAAGCCCGGAGGACGCCTTAGATGTCTTCGAGAGATCGGGACTTGAATACTTGGCCCTGGGGAATTTCCTGATCTCAAAGAAACCGATTGAGTTGAGGCGAGCGGGGGAGGAGGTTCTCGAACATCGGGACAGGATCAGATCTCTGGTGGGGGTGAGCTGATGGAGGAGGGCAGAGATCGAGTTCACGTTTTGGGAGTGGGAGACGAGAACCTGAATGTGCCGGAGGCTTTGAACTCGATCGCGAAGTCGATCAGCTCTTCAAAGTCCAGCACGACTGTCACAACGACAATGGAGAGGTCTTGAGCTAATATCCGCGAGGAGACTATCTCAAGGAATAGGGGGGCCATGCTCAGGGAGAATCTTCACATTTTCAGAAGGCTGCACCTTCTAGCCGACTTAGCGTTGACGGTTCTGGCCTTTGAACTGGCTGGTAAATTCGCGGGAAACTCAAATCCACAAGAGGGGTACCCAAATTACTGGGAGCTGTCGCTGTCTATCGTAGTAGTCTGGGGTGTGCTCCTTTCAGTAAACAGGAACTCTTATAAGTTCCGGATGCAAGATTACTGGCGCGTGTTGAAGAATACTTCTTTGGTGGTGATTCAGGGGATGCTGGTCTTGCTGGCGTTTGCTTACTTCTCCGGGTGGGGACACCAGAGCAGAGGGGTGATGGCCGCCTTTGGGGTGATCGATTTCTTGCTGCTTTTTGGATTTCGCAGTTCGGTGGCGGCTCTTTTGGTTTTCTGTCGCAGAAAAGGATATAACTTCAAAACGGTCCTCTTGGTCGGCACTGGAAGAAAAGCCAGACAGTTCATCCAGTACGCTCAGGAAAAGCGAGGCTGGGGGTTAAAGATAATCGGTATCATAGAGCCGGAAGAAAGGAGAGGTCTGAAGCGCTTTTATGACACTCCGGTGGTTGGGGACTTAGACAGGCTTCCGGAAATCATTCAGAGGGGGCACATCGATTATGTGGTCTTCGCCCTTCCACGGCGCTTCCTGGACTTCATTGACCCCGCCATCCGCATTTGTGAGGAGATGGGAGCTTGTGTGCACATACTGGCGGATTTCTTCACCCCCAGAGTTGGTCGCTGGAAGGTGGAAAGCCTGTTTGGCAAGCCGGTTCTCTCTTTGACTACCACCAGCACCCGTCATTGGGGTCTGTGGGCGAAGGACCTCCTGGACCGGACAATCGCACTTCTGGGTTTCATGCTGGTCTCCCCCTTAGTTTTGATAATCTCGGCTCTGATCAAGCTGACCTCCACAGGCCCGGTTTTCTTCAGGCAGAAAAGGTGTGGGCTCAACGGCCGAGAGTTCACACTTCTGAAATTCCGCACCATGGTGGATAACGCCGAGTCGCTGAAGGAGTCTCTCCTCGACAAGAACGAGATGGACGGGCCGGTCTTCAAGATAAAGGATGACCCCAGAGTCACGCCTCTGGGGAGATTCCTGCGCAAAACCAGCTTCGACGAGCTACCGCAACTGATGAACATCATCGCCGGGCAGATGTCTCTGGTGGGGCCACGGCCTCCACTCCGGAGCGAGGTGGTGCAGTATGATCGTTGGCAGCGGCGCAAGCTTTCGATGAAACCTGGTATCACATGCCTGTGGCAAATCTCAGGGAGGAACAACATCGGTTTTGAGGATTGGATGCGGTTGGATTTGGAATACATCGACAATTGGTCTCTGTGGGGCGACACCAAGATCTTGCTAAGGACCGTCCCGGTGGTTCTCTCGAGAAAGGGGGCGCAATAACCCAGTGACTCGAGTATCGCTGCGTCTCTTTATCATATCGTCCCTGATCCTCTTGGGTGGCTCGAAGATCGAGGCCGCCGGGGATCCCTTGGTCCCGGTTGGCGACGGTCCCTACCAATGGGTCTACGATCATATCCGGTCACTGCAGCTTCGAGGCCATCTTCTGGATCTGAATCCAGGGGTAAGACCTTACCTCCGTGAAGAGATCGCGCAGAGTCTGACAGAATTAGACAGGCAGAAAAACCTCCCCGGTTTTGAGCTAACACAGATTGAGCTGGGGATGCTCGAGCGTCTGAAGCGTGAATTCGTACCCGGGATGAGGTCGCCTGAGGGGGAAAAAGAACGAAGATGGTCTCATTTCTACGGGGCTGATTTTCGGGCCCTGCTGGAGTTCTCGGAGGGGGAGAGGACGGAACTCTGGGAGACCCTATGGCTCAACGCTGGAGCAAGATTCGGGCAACATTTCTACCTCTACGGACGCTTCGTCTTCGATCGCAGATTGGCTCAGGATACAACGTACACCGGAAAGGTCTGGCGAGGCCTGACGGTGCTCACCGACCGGGCGGGTTTCTGTCTGGCGTACGGGAAACTGAGGCTTCAGATGGGACGCGAGAGATATGTGTGGGGCATGAGTCGGATTGAGTCTCTGGTTTTCTCACCTGAGGCTTTCCCCATCGACCAGGGGCACCTGGATTTGACCCTGGGACCCATACGGTTTTCTTCCTTTGCCGCCTCCTTGAGTGCCGAGAGGATTATCCCCGCAAATGACGGAGCAGTGCAGTATGTGAACAGATATTTCTCCGGTCATCGCGTTGATCTCGATATTGGAAACGGCCTTCGTGTAGGCCTGTCTGAGACCGTGATCTACGGTGGCCCCGGCAGGAGTCTGGAGCTCTACTACCTCAATCCCTTGGTCTGGTATCACGTTGCCCAGCTCAATGAGAACAGGGACGACAATACCTTTTTCGGGTTTGATTTGCTGGTTCGACCTTTCAGGGGGACAGAGGTATATGCCGAGCTGCTAATAGATGACTATCAGGTTGAAGATAGGCTTCCGGAGGACAAGGAGCCGAATCACTATGCTTATCTTCTTGGTTTGGCTTTTGCGGACCCTTTGGGACTGAACGGTTGGGAGATGTTCGGGGAGTATCTGCGGATAACCAACTGGACGTATAATCAGAGCTGCAGCTGGAACCGCTACCAGAACCGGGGCAGACCTATCGGTAATTCTTTGGGGCCCGACGGTGATCGTTGGGAGGTTGGCATAGAATTCTGGGTTCACCCGCGGCTGGAGATGACCACGGTTTACACTCACCTCCGTTCTGGGGAGGGTAGCATTAATTCCGACTGGGAGGAACCGTGGCTCACCTCAACGGGGGAATACACAGAGGATTTTCCCAGCGGCGTGGTTGAGAAAACCAACAACTTCTCTTTTGCAGCTCACTACTACGCCGATTCTAAACTTCAATTCAAGCTTGGCTTTAATCTCCATCAAATCGATAACTACAACAATCAGCGTGGAGACAACGAGAGAGGGTTGAACCTCAGCCTCACAGGAATTTACAGCTTCATCAACTGAGATACTCATTCGCGCAATCGGTTGCTGCGGGCTGACCCGCCGGGAGAGGTTCATATAACTGCCTTGCTTATGAATCTCCCACTGACGTTGTGGAACAACTTCACCAGCACAGAAAGCTTCTACCGCCAATCATTTGTTAGTCATGGGCAAATGTTTCAACAATCATCGAACTCTGAGAAACGACCAGTGGAAAGATGAGCAGTGGTCCCCGATGGGCATCAAGTTGAAGTAACAGAGACGATGAATATTGCGGTTGACTTGCACTAGATCTGAACTTAATTTGTCAGATTGGTGTTATCGTGAAAGTTGGTCGCCAAAGAAAGCAACGGGTGGCTGGGCTTCTGCTCCTGGCGCTTGGGATTCTCTGCTTCATTAGCGTTGTCACTTACGATCATGAGTTCGACCGCGCTCAGCTAAGAGCAATGCAACAGGGTCGCAAGCTGGTAAACCCCTTTGAATTCGATTTCCAGAATCAAGGTGGCTTCATCGGGGCAGTGATCTCCTTCGGGCTTTTCAGGTTTTTCGGTTACCTCGGTTCGGTTCTCCCACTGGTCTTGATCCTCTATGGAATAAATCGGCTTTTGGGCAAAGGCCTCTGGACCTTGAGCCGACGTCTCATCTTCGTTGGGTTATTCCTCTTAGCCCTGGGCACCCTTTTTTCTCTTCAATCGGTCGCCAAAGGTGCCTTCAACCGGGAGGTGGTTACTTTTGGTGGTGAGGTAAGCTATCTGTCAGCCGGTGTGGTCGCGGGAATCTTCGGGGGAATCGGGTCTTACGTTGTGCTCGTCACTCTGCTTTTGATTTTCGCTCTGGTAGCTCTGCCGGTCGAAGCTGGAGGTTTCCTCCTACGGATTTTGAGCTCTGCCAAGAGAATCCCTTTGAAGTCCAAGAAAAGACAGAAAATCAAAAGAGAGAAGAGGCTCAAAGAAGAGAAGCCCATCAAGGTATCGGAGACGGAAGCAACTGATGTAGCAAGAGACTCTCATGTTACTATTGACGGAGACTTTTCCCGCAGGGCAGCGCCGGTGGCGGTCTCGCTCCCCGGTGGTTACCGATTTCCGCCCCTTGATCTCTTGGATGCACCTCCCGAAGATGCTGGAGGGGCGGACGAGACTGAGCTGGAGGTGAACACGGAAATCCTGCGCCGGACTCTGGCCACATTTGGAGTGGAGGTTGACGGTGAAATCGAGAAATTCCCGGGGCCGGTGATCACCCGCTTTGAGTTCAAGCCCGCCGCTGGAGTCAAGGTCAGCCAGATCGTTAATCTTTCCGACGACTTGGCTTTGGCTCTGAAGGCCAAGCGGGTCAGAATTGTCGCTCCCATACCCGGCAAAGCCGCCGTCGGCGTGGAGGTACCCAATCGCAAACCTCAGACCGTCTATCTCCGAGAGATTCTGGACTCGGAAGAATTCCAGACATCGACGGGAAAGCTCACCATCCCGTTGGGCAAGGGCATAAATGGACAGCCTTATGTCACCGACTTGACCCAGATGCCGCACCTTCTGATTGCGGGGGCTACCGGCTCGGGGAAGAGTGTCTGCCTCAACGGGATCATCACCGGATTGTTCTATCGGAAGCCGCCTCGGGATCTGCGTTTCATCTTTTTCGACCCCAAAATGCTGGAGTTGTCGGTTTACTCCGGGGTGCCTCACTTGGAGAAGGCGGTTGTTACCGATTACAAGCAGGCGGAGAAAGTCTTTGCCGGTGTGG
>JBHIBM010000155.1:0-5361 GCA_046759085.1 Candidatus Zixiibacteriota bacterium | reverse complement strand
AATCACTCGAGCTGTTGAGGAGAGGTAGAAGAGGCTTCCTGAGGTCAATCCTATGATCAGGCAAATGAGAAACAGGGACAGCAGAATCAGAGATCCATGGCTCAATTTCAGCCAGAGTTGGTATCTCCCGAATTCGGCTAGGAAGCTGTTCAGGGGTTGGGGTAGATTCTCTTTCCTGTCTTTCAATTCTGGCAAATCCCTCAGAGACGACTCTGCCGTCTCCAATACGATCTATTTGACACTCTGTCGCCCTAATTCAGTAACGACCAGATAATGATGTTTGTGCCCATCTTCAAAGCCGCCTCCCTCTTTTCGGGAGGATCGTTATAGACCTGAGGGTCCTCCCAACCATCCCCGATGTCGGACTCATAAGCGAAAAAGATTACCAGTCTCTCCTCGTGAAAGATCCCAAATCCCTGTGGTTGCTTGCCGTCATGCTTGTGTATTTTGGGCAAGCCATTGGGGAATTTCCAATAGCAATTGTAAATCCCGTGAGTGAATGGAAGCTCTACCAACTCTTTGTCAGGAAAGACTCTCCTCATCTCCCTCTTGAAATCATTGATCAGGCCATAAGAATCGTTGCCGAAAAGGAATCCCCCGGAAGTGAGATGGGTTCGCAATCTCTCCACCTCCTCTTCCGTAAACCTCATATATCCATGTCCGGTCAAAAAGAGAAAGGGGTAGGAGAAGAAATCCTCGTCAGTCGGAGAGACGTTGACAAGCTTGTCGTTAACTACGACGTTGGTGTTGTCCTCTAAGAATCTCAACATATTCGGCACGGCCGAGTATCCCCAGTACCAGTTGCCACCGCCTCCATATTTGAGCCGTGCCATGGTGAAACCACTATCCCCCCCTTGAAGGAAACTTGCCCAGCAAATTCCTACGATGAAAGCAACAAGAACTACCCGCTTACTTTTCATTGCAAAGCAGCTTTCCAGTTCCCAACGTCACTGCACCCCGAAGAGTTATACGCCCCCGAACTCGCGAAGTTTATCACCGCAGACATATGAGTTCATAACTGAAATGCAGAACCAAAAAAGCCCTCTTACGAAGGCACAGTAACTCGTCAAGCCAAACTTAAGAGTTTCAATCTCTTATCGGGATCTCTTAATGTTTTTGTTTCTCTCTGGCAACCTCTCCGGTCCCACCCCTCCGGCGTCGTCGAAACTGTCGTTGTTCAATTGAAAGACAATCGGATAGCGATAATAGGAGGCCTCAAAAGCCCGTGACAGAACTCAGCCGAATTGACTTACTTGAGCCTCCTTGGAGAACGCCCCTCCCATTCTACTATTATCGGGCTAGCAACGAAAACCGAGGAGTAGGTGCCAACGATGACCCCCATAATCAGTGCCAAAGCAAAATCGTGAAGCACCTCTCCACCCAGGATTAGCAGGACCACAACAACAGAAAGGGTAGTCAAGCTGGTTATGAACGTCCGGGATAAAACGTCGTTTATGCTGGTATTGATGGTGGAGGCAAAATCTCCTTTCTTTCTAAACAATTTGCGATTCTCACGGATGCGGTCGTAAAGCACCACCGTGTCCGTGAGCGAATACCCCGCCAGAGTCAGGAGAGCCGAAATCACTAAAAGGGAGATCTCTTTGTTCAGGATCAGGAATATGCCCAGCACCGTCAACACATCGTGGAAGGTGGCCACGGTGGCGACAACTCCGAAACGGAACTCAAACCTTATCCAGATGTATATCAGTATGCCAATCAGCGACAGCAGTATCGCCCAACGTGCTTGCTTCTGAAGGGTCTCTCCAACCGCAGGACCAATATCGTCGATAGAATCCAATGTGAATTCGTTATCCGGCAAGCCCACTCTCATGGCAGAAAGCAACTTGTCCCCCAGAAGCTCGCCTTCAGCTGCCTGCACCTTGGTCCGAATCAAAAAGGAGTTCGGGGGCACGTCTGATCCTTTCAGTTCGATTATGTACGTATCGGTAAAACCACCGGAGCTGATCTTCCCCCTCAGGTCCGAAACCGAGACCGGATTCTCAAAAGAACCCCTCACCATCACCCCCCCGGCAAAATCGATCCCCAGATTCCCCTTTCCCAAAAGGAGAAGAACAAAGGCGATGAGTCCCACTACAATCAGAACCCCCGAGAAAACAAAGGCAGCCTTTCTCTTTCCGATGAAATCGATGTTGGTTTTGCCGATTATTCGAAGCATTCCCACTCCTTATTTGGGCGACTCCGTCGCTATATGCTCAAAGTCTTGTACCCTTTTCGGATATCGAAAATAGTCTTGGTAATCACATAGGCCGTGAAAAGACTGATCGCAGTCCCTAAAGACAGCGAGACTGCAAATCCCTTGATCGGTCCGGTTCCAAAGATGAACAGGAAAAGTGCAGTAATCATGATGGTCACGTGCGAGTCAACGATGGTCAGAAGGGCGCGTTTATAGCCGGCCTCGATGGAGGCTCTCACGGTCTTCCCGGTGCGCAGTTCCTCCCGAATCCTCTCAAAGATGAGAACGTTGGCGTCGACCGAAATCCCCACGATCAGGATTATTCCAGCGATCCCGGGCATGGTCAGGGTGGCGTTGAGCGCCGCCATAGAGGCCAGAAGGAAGAACAGATTCAGAAACAGTGCTAGATCGGCCACCAGACCGGACAGCCGGTAATAGATTAGCATAAAGAATATGACTAGAAGGGCTCCGACCATCACCGAGGTCCTTCCTTTGTTTATGGAGTCCTTGCCCAAAGTGGCACCGACTACGCTGTTCTGAATTACCTTCACCGGGGCCGGCAGAGCGCCAGCCCGCAACACCACCGCCAGGTCCCTGGCGTCATCAAAGGTAGCACTTCCACCCATTGTGATCTGCCCCCGGTCCCGGATCTTCGACTGAATAGTCGGGGCAGATTCAACCCGGCTGTCCAGCACGATGGCCAGAGGCTTCTTGATGTTGGCACCGGTGAGAGCCGCAAAGATCCTGCCTCCCTCCTTTGTGAGGGTGAAGTTCACCACCGGCTTCTGCCACTGGTCGAATCCGGGGCGAGCATCGGTGAGGTATTTGCCGGAAAGCTCCGTCCGTTTCCTGATGTGAAATAGATCTCTGAACTTGCGATTGGCGATCTCGTAAGTACGGGTGGAGAAAGTGAACTCCGTCCCCGGTGGGACTATCTCTCTGACCTCCGCCAGAGAAAGATATCTGCTTATCAGAGGGACATCCTCAACGAGCACCGCATAGGAGGTCTGCCTCGGCTCCAGAAGCATCGTGAAGAGCCGGGAGGTCTCTTCCTCGTCCAGGGGAAGACCTAAGTCGTCCTCCTCGGCGAAAAGTTTTACCGCCGGAATTAAGGTATCGGAGGGTGCAACCTCCTCCTCCATGGTTGGCTTCAGGCCTTCTCCCCTCTCAATTTGTGCTAAAACAGAATCTATTGCCAGCACCGTCCTGTGGGTCACCTCCGGGTCCGGCAGGAGGCGAAATTCCAGGAGTGCCGTCGAACCGATGAGCTCCCTCGCCCTCTCTGGATCTTCCAAACCGGGAAGCTCCACAACAATGCGATCTTCCCCCTGCTTCTGGATTAACGGTTCAGAGACTCCCCACTGGTCGATGCGGTTGCGGATTATCTCTAAAGCCCGTTCCGGGGCATCCCGCGCCTCGTCCGAGGTGAGGTTGGATTTGTCCACTTCCAGAACGATATGCATCCCCCCCTGCAGATCCAGACCCAATTTCAGAGCCTTCTTCTCCAAGGGGATGTAACTGCTGGGGTCATCACTCTGGAGAGCCTGCCGTTCCTCTATCCCCATCCTGTAAAATCTAAAGGTGGGATAAAGAATGTAAACAGATATCAGACAGAGTGAGAGTATAAGGATTATGCGCCAAGCGTCGGATTTCCGCATCTATTACCTGCTCCTGTGAATAAAAGGACTATTCCACCCACAACCTATCAGTGCAAATCTATCTTCAGACAGTATCGAAACCAGACCAATCAAATTTAACGATTTGCAAATATATGGAAATAACATCCAATGTCAACAGTAAAAAGAGCAGCAAATTCCCTCGATCATGTCAAGTTAATTGTGTAAAATCGAGAGGTTATTTGGTTCACGGGTCTCCAGCACATAGGCTACTATGCCGTAAACGATTCTGTTTACGCTTCCAACGCTTGCGAACTTCCTGAAGGGCTTTATTCGCCTCTGCAGCTCCTCCAGGTATCTCTCCAGAGGGTTGTTGGTCTTTATCAGTGTTCTAAAGGGTTCCTCGTAGTCGCGGTAGGTTAATGTGACCTCAAAGCCTCGGATAAAACTCCTAACCGCCTTCGGTTCCTTACATCCCCATTTGTTCCGGAAGTACCTTAGCTTCTCCCGGAGCTCCTTCTCGGTCTCCGCTTGGTATATGGCAGCGGCATCCTTCAGAATCCGGGAGCGATGCCTACGGTCAATGAGGTTCTGACTGATGTTGGAGAGCTTATGGAAGATACAGAGCTGGGTCCGGACCCGAGGATAGAGACCCTTCAAAGCCTTTACCAGCCCACCACTGCCATCGTGAATGATGACTTCCAAAGACCGCCCTTCTAAACCTCTGGCCTTCAGATCCGAGAGAAAGCCCCACCAACAGGCTTCACTCTCGGAGGTAGATAGGATGAAGTCTACCAACTCCCGGCGGCCATCATGCTTAACGCCATAGGCTACCAGCAACACCCGCCGAGCCTTTACCGGGGAAGTCACCTTAAGCCACAAACCATCCAGATAGATAAACCTATAACCGTCGGCCAGTAAACGCCGGTGGAAAGCACCCACCTCCCCCTGAAGCACTCGCACCACATTGGAGACCGCCTGGGGACTAATACTTCCACCAAACTGACGCTTGAACAACCTCACTGCCTTGCGGGTAGAATGACCCAATAAAAAACCCTCCAGGATAAGCCGGTCCAAAAGGGGTGTTCTCCGAGAGTACTTCTCTAACACCTCCGGCTCCCAACCACCATTACGTAACCGCGGCACCCTGATCCCCTCCAACCAACCATATAAAGTCTGCAAACCCCTTTGATAAAAACCATTACGATGTCCCTTTCTCCTCTTCGTCCGACGATACCTCCCACAGCCAACAACCCCCCGGAATTCAGCTTTAAGAAGCCCCTCAAGCTTCCTTCTAACATTCTTCAATACAAAGTCCCGGACATCCTCCTCCCAATAACTCTTGACAGAACTGAAAACCCATCCTACATTGCCTTCGCCAATTCTTAACGGTCTCACGGGTGTATCCTCCTTTTTCTCTGAGTTCTTGCTGGATATACCCGTGATTCCTTATCCTGTCAATACCTCCAATTTTACACAAAATAATTTACACTACCAGCCGTCAGCGATTAAGCTCAGACGGTAACGTGGACGATCTTTTTATCTTTTCCC
>JBHIBM010000154.1:0-5372 GCA_046759085.1 Candidatus Zixiibacteriota bacterium | reverse complement strand
TTCAGAAGAACTGGAGGCTCTCAGGCTCTTGAATATTGACTATGAATATCTGTCCGAGTTTGTTGAGCCCCCGACGGTGACGGACCTCGACCCTGAATATCATACTTACGCCGAGGTTGTAGAAGCTCTTCATCAATACCAGATAGACTATCCCCACTTGGTGAGACTCGACAGCCTGGGCACCTCCTTCGAAGAGGGAAGAACCGTCTGGTGTCTGAAGATCTCCGACTACCCCACTCTCCGTGAGGACGAACCCCAAATCCTCTTGGACGGTGACCATCATGCCTGCGAGGTTATGGGGACGGAGATTTGCATGCTCACGATCCGTGACCTGCTCGAAAGCTACGGCATCGACTCCACCGTAACCTTCTGGGTTGACAATATGGCGATTTTCATCGTCCCCATGGTCAATCCTGACGGTCACGTAGTTGTCGAGAACGGCATCAGCTACTACTGGAGGAAAAACACCAGAGACACCAACGGCAACGGCATCCTCTACGAATATGAGTGCAACGACTGGTGGACCTGCTTCACCGACGGTGTAAACCTCAACCGCAATTACGAGCACAACTGGGAGTTGGGTAACGCCGACCCCTGGCATTACGACTATCGGGGGGAGTATCCTTACTCCGAGGGCGAAATCGAGGGGATGAGAAATCTGTCAGAAGAGCAACATTTCGTAGTCGCTTTCACCTATCACAGCTACGGGGAGGTTATCCTCTACCCCTGGGCGGAGGAGCCTCACACCCCCGATGATGATATTTACACTCAGCTCTCGTGTGAGTTAGCCTCCCAGATTACCGCTTACGGTGGGAGTGGAACTTACGGGTGCCGGCGCACATTCTGCGATCGGGGAATGGCTGCTAATTATCACTATGCCATAAACCGCACTTACTGCTTCACGGTGGAGACGTTACCCTGGCCGTATTTCATCATCCCAGGAGATTCGATCGAAATGGTCTACGAGGACAACAAGCCGGGCATTCTCTGGGCTTTTGAAAAGGTCTGTCACGGTCCCGGAATCTGTGGGCATGTGACCAACAGTTCAACCGGCGAAGCGGTGGTCGCCGAAATCACAATCGAGGGTCGACCGGAGCAGACTGGGGTCAATCTCCGGAGAAGTGAGCCGGACTACGGCAAGTTTGAGATCCTGCTCTTCGAGGGGAACTACACCTTACATTTCCGTGCCAACGGTTACGAAGATCAGACCGTCTCCGGAGTGGAGGTCGCATCGAGCGGCTGGACGTCTTTGGAGGTGGAGTTGGTACCACTGTATCAGAGCGTAGGAGGGGAACCTCATGCAGATGTCCCTTGTCGCCCCCGAATTGGCCCGAATCCCTTCAACAGCGCCACCAGCCTGCGTCTGGAGCTGCCTCTTGGAGGTTATGTCGCTCTGGAGATTTTCAATCTCAAGGGACAGAGAGTTGCCAAACCGTTTGAGGGAGACCTGCCTGCTGGAACTCAGAAGCTCGTGCTTGCTCTTCCAGACCAGCCTTCAGGGGTCTACTTCTATAGATTGGACCTGAATGGTAACCGCTCCATCGGGAAGATGGTCTTATTGAGGTAGTGGGCGGATGCCCTCACGGTTATCGGGAATGAACAACTAGATTCTGCGCTGCCAGAGGAAGCCACCTCCCACAATTCATTTCTGGGGCATCGTCTCCGGTTTCAGGCTCTTTCCCCCAGGTGGTTCAGATTCTTAAGCAGCGACTTCCCCGCACTTAGGGCCAGTTTCGACCAAAGCCCTACACCTCTTGCCTGCTCATATATTCTCTTGAAGTTCTGGTGCGCGGAGACACAGTCGAACAGAGCCCGTCTCATCTTAGGGTCTCGTTTTGCCAGCTCTATGATATCATCTAAGAGTCTCAGGTTGGCGCCGTGGATGGTCAAGAAGCGCACGATGCGGGCATGCGTTAGATCCTCGGTGAATTCCGAGCAACGCTTCCGATAGTCCTTGAAGGCCTCCTTTGAGAGTCCCGCCTGCATCATAACCTCGGCGGCTTTGAGCCCGGTGAGACAGGCGGCATTGATTCCTTTGCCCTTGAAGGGCCTGACCAGGCCGGCGGCGTCCCCCACGATGACGTAGCGGTCCCCGTACATTCCCTCCGCTGGGAAGATGGGGAATTTCCCCTTGAAGTACTTGAGGTCCTTTCGGAGCTCCGGCAGATTTTCCGGCAAGACCTCCTGCACCGATTTCAAATCCAAGAAGTAGTCCATCCAGAAGGAGTCGACCTCCTTTCCGGCGATGTTGATGGTCAGATGATTTCTCTTGGGGGTGACGGCACCGAACTCAATCTTCTCATATGAAGGCAGAAAGGCGTGAATATACTCCCCGAACTGGTCTACTATCTCCTGTCCGGGGTGAAGCTTGGTGACGATGGAGTTGAGGAACTTCGGCTGGCGGTAAGGGGTGATCCTCTCGAAGGTTTTGGCGGTGCCATCGTCCAACCCGAAAGCCCCCACCACCACATCCGCCCGACGGTTGTCGGATTCGGAATAGACCATGACCCCCGAAGATGAAAACTCCAGGTCGGTAACCCGAGCGTGAATCAGCTCCACTCCCCGCACAAGAGCGGTGTTCAAAAAGTAGTTGTCGAAGTTGATCCGGCGCAAAGAGTAGGAGATCTCCCCCTCCTCCTCCAAGATTATCCGGTTGTGGTCGGCGTAAAGCACATAACCGGTGATCAACCTCTGGATGATTCCGTGAGGAAAAGGGACGCCCAATTGCGCCTCCAGTATCTCCTCGATTGGGGGAGAGAGAACTCCCGCACACTGATTGTATTGTCGACCTCCGGAGAAGTCCTTGCCCTCGTAAATGATTACGCTGAGCTTGATTTCTTTTTGGGCGCTTAAGTTCTTCAGAGCCAGGGCGCAGGCGACTCCCCCCGGGCCTCCCCCGATGATGACCACTGTTTGCCCGTCCTCAAGAGGTCCCATGGCTTTTTCGCCCGAATCTGAGTTTCTCTAGCAGCTTGGCAAATATGAGCCTCAAGGCGACCACTCCGTATTTCAACTGTAGCCTCGAGAGCGCAAATTTGTAGAAGATTTCCCGATAGGGAATGTTGCCGGTGAACATATTCCAGAATATGAATCGGAGTTGGGTTTCCGGGCCCCCGTCGGGGTTTCTCCGGATGTCCCTCTGAGCTTTTGAAAGCAGGCCGATGCGATTGGTGAGCTCGTACACCGCGAAGGTTAGCTTCCCGTAGTAGTTGTCGTTGGCGATCAGTCTTCTGGCCCCTTTAAGGTAGGTGCGTCTGAAGTGCGCCGCGGATATTCCGTGATTGAAGGCGGTCTGGGCTGCAAGTTGCGCGGTGAGAAACGCAGATTCCAACCCGTTCTTGTAATAGCGGGAGTAGCTGGCATCACCGATCAAGACTATGCGGTCACCGAAGGGATTCTTGGCCTCGGTGGTGCTTATCCTTGAAAAGCAAAAACAGAATCTCTCTGGTGGGTTCCAGCCCGGGGGGAAGACTTGCCTCACCATGGGGTTATTCAGGAATTCGTGAATATCCTCTTTGCCGATGTCCCTGAAAGGAATCAGGGATAGGGTCACGTGATTATGTTTCGGAACCAGAGCTGCAAACCTTATCCGCCCTTTGCCTAAGGTGAGAATAAATATCTCTCCTCGAAAGCGCTCTCCTATCTCCTCGGGTGGCAGTTCTATCTCTGCCAGAGCCGTCAAAAGGGTTTGGGGGGGGCTGTAGCCCGGAATCACGCCCTTGATCTTGCCCAGGAGGGTGGTGTTCAGCCCGAAGGCTCCCACAATCAGGTCAACCTCCAGCTCTCTTCTCTCCTTCTGGTCTCCATAGATAATCCTTGCTCTCTCTTCTGACGTCTGGCCCAAATGAACCTCCCTGACCGGCAGCGGAATTACCTCCACCTCCTCTGATTCTAACCTTTTGAGCAGGAAATCGTCGAAGCTGATATGCTCCTCGGAGGTTGAAAAGCGGGGGCCGTTGCCCCGGTAGACGGTGGCAATGGAGGCTGTCCCCCGGGGATGTTTGAGGTGGAACATCCCCTCCGCAGTGCACAGGCAATAGCCCTCTATCCAGCTCTGGATCCTCTGGGAGGGAATCTGGATGCCGGATGCCTGCATTTTGTCTATGAGGGTCTCAGCGATCACCCCGGCGCAGAGGTTACATCCCACCGGCCCCGGGGAGAGGAAGTTCTTCCCATCGAAGATGACTATGCGTGCCTTTCTTGAGGACTCTCGAGCATATTCCCGAGCGAAGTGAGAAAAAAAAGTTCCAGCCGGCCCGGCGCCTATGACCGCAATTGTGGAGCCATCCTGTAGCTTCAATCTGCCTTTAGCCTTTTCCACTTCGAGCTGACCTTTTAGAGCTAAACATCTGCTCGCGGATTCGTGCCTCGGACAACATACCGCCTCGTTTCGAATATAAGAAGAGGGAAATCGGGTAACAAGGCAATACAGTGCGATGGAATTTACACAACCGATTTGACAATATTCGGGGTAGTTTCTTATTATTAAAGCATGTTGAATCAGTATAAGCGCCTTGACGTCTTTCGCTGTCGGCATCTCTCCCACCGGGATTTTGAGAATCGGGTCTCGGTTTATCACGTCCTGAAGGAGAAAAAATGCTATCCGGAGGGGTGTATGCAGTTCCTCTGGAGATGCCAGATCCTGAACAAGGGTGGCTCTTGTCCTAAAGGATACCGGCACGTCGGCAGGAATTGCTTCGATTGCAAATCCTATTTCGAGGAGAAACTTCAGTGCCGACCGGAAGTGATTCTGACCGCTGAAGAGGAGAAAGAGTTCTGGGAGTTGTATCGAGACTTTGAAGACTGGCTGAACAACAGTCGAAATCGTCAGGTGGAATTCTCCGGAACTGTGAGCTCAGTGAAGCCTCACTTCCAGAAATTAGTCTCTTCAAGGGAGAACAGCTTTCGACTTTTAGGTTTCCTTCTCGGATTGAAGGAGGGATTCATCGGCCGAACCCGGCTCGACGACCATCTTTACATGAATATTTCCCTGCGGTTTCAGGAAAGATATCGTTTTGCGGTCGGTGATGAGCTTGAGGGCATTGCAATATTGACCGAGGACCGGGGGCGGATAATCTTGGCCAGACCACGTCAGATCGAATTCAATTCCAGGTCCGGAGGTGAAAGCTTAACCCCTCAGCAGGCGCTGGTGGCTTTCAAGACCGGAAAGGAATTAAGCTGCCAACCGGAGGAATGTCTCTCCTGTCGCTGGGGAGTCTTGGTGGACAAGGTTGAGAAGGAGAGGATTCACCTCACGAAGCGGCGGACTCTCTTTTGCCTGCGGGGAGTCGCTCAGCCGGAAGAATGCCCCTTCCTTTTGGCCTCAAAACTCGAATCTTCAGGCTGTATTCTCCCGGAGAAGATAGAATCTA
>JBHIBM010000153.1:0-5444 GCA_046759085.1 Candidatus Zixiibacteriota bacterium | reverse complement strand
GGCGGTTTTCGGAAGGACCTGAGTTCGTGAAAAAAGTCCTCGTGATTACATACGCGTTCCCACCGATGTCGGTGGTGGGGGTATATCGCACCTTGAAATTCTGCAAGTTCCTTCCGGAGTTCGGGTGGGAGCCGGTAGTCCTGACCATCAAAAGGGGAAAGGATTGGGCTTACGATGAGTCTCTTCTCGCGGACCTGCCTCGTGGCACTAAAGTCTATCGCACCAGAACGTTTGAGCCACTGATAACATACGAGAATTTTCACCAGGGGAGGCGGAAACGCTCCGGTATTGTTGGAGGTTACAGAGGAGAGGAGCAGGATCAAGTTGACAGCAAAAGCCTCTTCCAGATGCTACGTTCCTATGTTGCCGGTTGGCTCTCGACGCCGGACAAACAAGCCTTATGGCTCCCCTTCGCTCTGGCTGAGGGGAGAAAGATCCTGAGGGAGGAGGAAATAGATCTCATTTACACCTCCAGCCCGCCACACTCAACTCATCTGATCGGGTATTTCTTGAAGCGGTTTTCCGGCCTCCCCTGGGTGGCTGACTTCCGTGACCCCTGGACTTTGAACGAATATTTTCAGGAGAAGCCGACCACCCCCAAGATGAAGCAGTTGGAGGCTTATCTGGAGAGACTGGTTGTCAGCGGCTGCGATCACCTCGTCGCCAACACCCGCTCGGTGGCAGAGGCATTCGGATGGAAATTCAGCTACCTTCCGCTCTCCGGAATCTCGACCATCCCGAATGGTTACGACCCCGAGGATTTTCAAGGGTTAGAGCCTCACAACTTCGAGAAATTCACCATCACCCACCTCGGCAGCCTTTACGGTCGCCGGCAGCCGATCGAGTTTTTGAAGGGGTTGAGGCTTTTTCTTCAGGGACATCCAGAGGCGAAGGAGAGGGTAAAGGTGCTCTTCGTCGGCAATATCGAAGAGAAGATATTAGAACGGATGAGAGAGTTCGATCTGTCGGAGGTGGTGGAGTGTCGACCTCATCAGCCCCGGCGGCAGGCTTTGAGGCTCGCGGTCTTCTCGCATCTGCTTCTGTTGATTCTGGGTCATGATCCCAAAGCTGCCGGGATCATCCCGGCGAAGCTCTTCGAATACCTGTTCACCGGGAAGCCGATATTGGCTTTAGTCGGCGAGGGTGAGACTGCAGAGGTGATTCGCTCTCACGATGCCGGAACGGTGATTACCTCCCCGGATGTCGAGGAGGTCGGACTGTGCATCAAACAGTATTACCAAGATTATCTGAAGGGAAATCGCTTCCAGACCCGATCCAATTCAAGTGAGATCGAGAAATATCATCGGCGGCATCTGACCGCGGAGTTGGCGGAGATATTTGATAGCTTGGTTTCCGGCCAATCCGCTGGAGAGGTCCAACCAAGACGGAGTCTGGAAACGGCTTACGGGTCGACTTAGGTCTACTGGATCCAAATGTCGATGGAAACATACACACAGTTACCGCATTATCCTCCCAGGGAGCTGGATCGGAATGTTTTCCGCTACCTCTTCTTGATTCTATTCTCGATTGTGACTGGAATCTTGCTCCTTTTCGTTCATCCCCTTCTGATATTTGCGGGCTTGTTGGTGATCGGAATTGCGGGCGCCATTTTTTACTATCCCTACCTGGGGCTTTTGTCCTATCTGGTTGTTTTCCTGCTGCGACCCGGAGAGCTCTTCCCCGCTTTGGCGCCCTTACACCTGGAGCGGATCTTAGGAGTTTTGGTCTTAATTGTGATGCTTGTCCACAACAAATTGAAACATGGGGAGTTCCGCATAACCCACGACCGAATCAACTACTGCTTCCTCTTTCTCTTCGGGGTGGTGTTGCTCTCGGTGCCCACCGCTTTCTGGAAAACGGCCAGCGTCGGTCAGTCGATAGAGTTCGGCAAGATCGCAGTCTTTTACTTCTTGATAATCGGGCTTGTGGAATCGGAGAGGCGGTTAAAAGCGTTCGTCTGGCTGCTTGTGCTTTTGATTTCCTATTTGGCCTTCGACTCGCTGCGATTGTATCTCTTGGGGAAGGCGGTGGTGAAGATCGATGTGGTCAGGGCCACCGGCACCAATTCCGCCGCCGACAATTACAACAGCTTGGCGGCGACTTTGGTCTCTACTCTCCCTTTCCTGTATTTCGGCCTCTTCGCCAGCAAGAGATTTCTAACGAGGCTATTCTTGATCTCGCTTATTGGGCTATTTCTGACCACAACGATTTTGACCGGCTCCCGCTCCGGACTTCTGGGGCTGTTCGCGGTCGTCATCTACATCTGGTGGAGAAGCCCCAGGAAAATCTTGACCGCGTCTATTATCGTCACGGTGGCCGTCACCGGTTGGCTGACAATGGGTTCCTCCTATCAGAGGCGATACGAAAGCATCTTTTCCGGGGAGCGGGACGAATCTGCGCGGCTTCGCCTCCAGACCTGGGGGGAGGGGGTGGAGCTTTTCTTCGAGCGCCCCATAACCGGGGTCGGAACCGGGTCCTTCTCCGCCGCCAGAGGGGAGCGCTTCGGCAACTGGCAGAACCCTCACAGCCTCTATGTTCAGCTCCTCTCGGAGCTGGGGATAGTGGGGACTTTGGCTTTTTTCCTGCTCCTCTCCCAGATTCTGCTATTGAACTATCGTGCCCGCGAGAGAATCCTGAAAAGTGGGAGGGGCAAAAGCTACCTCTATTATCTGACCTTTGCGGTGGAGGGGTGCCTGATTCCCCTCTTCGTCACCGGCATCTTCGGTCACAACCTGTATCGCTACACCTGGTATATGATGGGGGCGATTGTGGTCGTTGTCGGATACCTATCCAGACTAAACGACAAAGAGGATCGATGAGACTCCAGATGGACATATACACTCCAACAGCAAAGAGAGTAATCATCCCCCTCTGGAATTTGAAAGATGGGCATCGATATGGGGAGATTCTGAAGTCATACGAGGCCTCCCAATATTGGCCTGCTGAAAAGCTAAAAGAGCTGCAGTGGGAACGACTGAAAGATCTCCTCCAGCACGCCTATCTATTCTCGCCCTTCTACAGAAGGCGATTCGATGAGTCGGGGCTCACTCCCGAAGGGATAAAATCGTGGAAGGATTTCGAGATCATTCCGCCCCTGACCAAGGAGGAAATCAAAAGCAACCTCCAGGAGATGTTGGCGACGAATATCCCCAGGGGGAAGTTGATTCACAAGAGGACCGGAGGCTCAACCGGGGTGCCTCTACACCTTTACGTGGACAAAAGAGGGATGGATTTCAAAAGGGCCGCCACCATCAGGCACAACCGCTGGAGCGGTTACGAGCCGGGAGATAAAATCGCCATGATCTGGGGAAACCCCGATATCTATAAGTCGAGAAAAGCGCTTCTTCGCAATCTCTTAGTGGAGAGGGCCATCTTTCTGGACACCCTGAGGATGGACGAGGAGTCCATGAGGGCCTTCGTCTCTGAGATAAGATCGTTCAAACCGAGGTATCTTTTGGGGCATGCCCATTCGATTTATATCTTCGCTCGCTTCATGGAAAGCGAAGGGATAGGAGGAATCGGGTTCGCCTCCGTCATCTCCACCGCCATGGCGCTGTCTGGAAAGGAGAGGCAGACGATGAAGAGAGTCTTCAGTTGTGAGGTCTTCGACCGCTACGGTTGTGAGGAGACCAGCCTCATCGCCAGTGAGTGCGAAAAACACAACGGGCTGCACCTCAACGCAGAAGGAGTCTATGTAGAGGTTGTCAAAGAGGGTAAGTCAGGCAAGAATTCATTAGGTGGGATTCTGCTCACCGATTTGACGAATTACGGAATGCCGATCATCAGATACAGAGTCGAGGACGTTGGCCTTCTCTCGGAGAGTCTGTGTCCCTGTGGACGGGGCTTACCGCTTCTGCAGGAGGTCCGGGGCCGGAGCTCCGATTTCATCGTAACCCCGGAGGGGAGATTGGTCTTCGGCATCTCAGTCTTAGACAACCTGACGATTCACATTCCCGGATTCAAACAGGTCCAGATAATCCAGGAGGAAATCGACCACCTCCACTTCAAGATCGTCAAAGGGCAAGGCTACTCCGAGGAGAGCGTGAGGATTTTCAAGCAGGAATTACCGAGCTACTTCGGCCAAAAGATGAGGTATAGCTGGGAATTTGTCGATGAGATTGCGAAGGAGAGCTCCGGGAAATACCGGTTCACGATCTGCAAGGTGAAGAATCCGTTTTACTGAGGTGGGGTCATAAATGAAGTCGATAAGCGGAGGCGGGAAGATGACATACTTAGTCACCGGTGGGGCTGGTTTCATCGGGTCGCATCTGGTCGAGAGGTTGCTTCAGGAGGGCTTTGAGGTGGTTTGCTTGGACAGCTTTGACGGCAGCTACGACCCGGCTTTGAAACGAGAGAACATAAGGACGGCTCTGGACAACCCGAACTTCTCTCTCCTGGAGGCTGATCTCCGGCAGGGTTTCCTCTTAGAAGGTCTTTTCTCCAAGTTCGACATAGACACCGTGATTCATCTGGCGGCCCGCACTGGCGAGAGCTGTTCACTAAAAGACCCGGTGGGGTACGGGGAGGTGAACGTCAACGGAACCGCGCAGCTTTTAGAATGCTGCCGCAAATTTGGGGTAAAGAACTTCGTCTTCGCCTCCTCCGCACCGGTCTATGGGGAGGGACCCAAGCTTCCGTTTTCGGAGGATGCCGAAAGCGGTGTCCCCCTTTCTCCCTATGCCGCTACCAAACTCGCCGCTGAGTTTCTTTGCCAAACCTATCGCAGATTATGCGGGATGAGTGTCAGCTGTCTGCGCCTCTTCACCGTCTACGGGCCCAGGCAGAGGCCGAAGATGGCGATCAGATCTTTTGCGGAGAAGATGTTGAAAGGGGAGGGAATAACCATCTTCGGGGATGGCAGATCCTCCAGAGACTACGTTTACATCGATGACGTCATTGAGGGGATAGTTTCTGTCCTGGAGAAGAGGTTCCCCTTTGAGGTCATCAACCTGGGAAGCGGGCGCCCGGTCCAGATTTCGGTAGTGGTCAGCACTTTAGAGAGAAAGATCGGTTTGAAGGCGAAAACAGAATACCTGCCTCCACAACCGGGAGAGATGGAGGCCACATGGGCCGACCTCTCAAAGGCAGAGCGGCTTTTGGGTTATGAGCCCAGGGTGAGTTTCGAGGAGGGAGTCACCAGGTTGGTCAAATGGCTCACGGAAAGGCAGGAACCGAGCGCCCTTAAGGTCGTGGCGGAAGAGAAAAAGCTGTCGATATAAAGTGAGCGAAGTGGTAAGAAAAAGGGAAAGATCCTGTTGCTCAATTTGTGAGCATTATGCTTACCTACCTTTTGTGGTTTGCAATAGTCTCGCTTACGCTCTGCGTGGTAAGCCTGACCTCATACCTCTTGTTCTTAGCTGCGGTCTATTATGCGAAAGATGAACGCCCTCCCTACTATTATCCCCCCGAGACGAGTTTCGCAGTAATCATTCCGGCCCACAACG
>JBHIBM010000152.1:0-5555 GCA_046759085.1 Candidatus Zixiibacteriota bacterium | reverse complement strand
AAGCCATCCAAAAAACGAAGAAGTCACCATCATCAGGTGGTGACCACGAACTCATACCCACGTTGTAGGGCGTAGAATTTATCCACACGAACGTGGAATCACTCCGCCCACTTCGGTTTCCTTTTCTCTAAAAACGCCGCCAACCCCTCTTGCCCTTCGTCTGATATCCTCAGTTTGGCTAAAACTTCGGCACTGTAACGCTTCTGCTCCTCCAGACTCATATAAGGGATGTCTCTCAACAGCTTTTTTGCAGTCGCCAGTGCTTCTGGTCCGCTTGAGATAAGTTGTTCAGTGAAGGTGTTGACTCTGCTGTCGAGAATGCCTGAGGGGACAACCTCATCGACCAGACCAAAGTGCAGTGCCCTGTGAGCATCAAATCTTTCGCCGGTCAGGAAAAGCTGGTTCGCTTTAGAGAAGCCCACTCTCTCGACGATGTAGGGAGAGATACAGGCCGGCACCAGTCCTATCTTCACTTCCGAGAAGGAAAACTTGGCATCTTCAGCGGCGATGCCGATGTCGCAGACGGAGACCAGTCCGGTGCCTCCGCCGATAGCCGCACCATTTATCCTCCCCACCAGAGGCTTAGGGAACGAGAACATCTCATACATCAGATTCGCCAGTGCTAATGCGTCCTCCACGTTTTCCTCATAGGTGTAGTCTCTCATCTTCTTCATCCAGTGGATGTCGGCGCCGGCACAAAATGATTTCCCCTCGCCGGTCAGGATGACCACTCGCAGCTTCTCGTCATCTTTCAGTTTCCGGAAGACCTCCAGAAGCTCGCCAATCATCACCTCGTTGAAGGCGTTATGGATTTCTGGACGATTCAGGGTGACTCTGGCGATTTTGTCATCTATTGATAGGGCAACGGTTTCGTAGCTATCCAACTTCATCCTCCTCGCTTGCCAAGCATGACGTGGAAAGCTAAAGCTTTCCGCTACATCTCTCGACAACATTCACGCAAATCCCTGCAGGTGTAGCGGAAGGCTTCAGCCTTCCATTGTTTACTCCGCCTTTACAGATTTATAGAACGCCAGCCTCCCCTCCTCATCATAACGGAAACAATAGACCGCTTTCCGGTCGAGGCTGACGGTATAGGCTTCGGTTCCGATGAAAATCATCTCCGAGGAAGAGAATCCAAACGCCTCGGCCTTCAGAATCTGTTTTAAGGTGTCGCTGACCGCGAAGGTGCAGCTTCGAGCCATCTCCATTAGCCCTTCAAGTTCCTCCTCGGCGACGCTGAAACTCCTCTCGTAGAAGAGTTCCCCGCTCTGATTAAACTTGAAATAGTAGATGGCCCCCCCGTCGGGGCTGACGGTGTAGATCCCCTCCGGTGTGTGCACCATCGCCGAGCTTGAATGGGAGGTGTCGAAACTGCCACAGCCCATAAAGAGTGTGCAAAGAGACAATAACAACAAGCTAACAATCTTCATGACTTCTCCTAAGAACGAGACTAACTCAACGGGAAAAACGAAAACACAACTGTTTCCTATCAGTATTGCACCGGTTGGAAATGCTCAATCGCTCTATGGTCAAAGTCTCCGCGGTTTTGCTCAGAGAATCTTTATGGAGGTTCCTTCTTATCGTTACTTCCAAAAGGTAAGTGGCAAGTGCCTCTTTTATGAATGGAAATTCTTTGTGCGAATTTTGGGAGAAACGATGCAGGAAACTCAGCAATGCAGCTAATAGTGCGTATATGAATTAACCCTGTTAGGCTTCGCTCTTTCAAAGCTCCTGAGGTAGTGCCCCTTTCTACGCGCAGCCGCTTTGCAGTGTTTTGTCACTTGCAGGCTAAGGACTCGAAAAGCGGGTCCCTTTTCATTCTCTTATTTATTAACTCAGGTACGACCTGCACACGACTGTCAAGCTGTTTTTCTAGATCTTTCTTCTCCTCCTTGAAAGCTCTCTTGATTAAGACTCCCAATTCTACTGATCTAATCTTATGATGTTTCACGTCTAAAACACGGAAGCCCGTAATTTGACGGCTGAAGTACCCTCTTTCCACTAGCAGCAGGTCATCAACCTCTTCACAGTAAGAAGGCTCTCCCGTCCCAAGAGAGATGTAAAGAACATCAGCCTTGTCATCATAATCGAATTCAACGTCGAACTTTGGCTTCATGGTTCTTCTTCACTTCTTTAGCAGTTTCGTGTAGATGGTTTGAATGAACTTATCGTCCAGAATTACCACAACGAATATATGACCAGGTCCTGTTAATGTAATTCCGTTCCCAATTATTATCGTATCGAATCTCTTATTATAAAGCTTCGATTTTGGGTTTTTCTTGCTTTGTTTTATAAAGTCTGGTTTTCTAACAGTTTCCTTAATCTTATCGAAATTATGGATGAGGTGCCATCTCTCTGGTTTATTTCGTTTGAAGTCCCAGGTTTTCTTATGAAGGATTATCCGTTGACCTTTTGAACCTCGAAGATAGCAAATCCCAGCCTTATTGAACTTCGGGCCAACCTTTTTGCTGGGATCTGCCAAGTTAATGCCAAAAAGCTACTATTTAGTATAACTACTAGTTAGGAATATGTCAATATAACTGAAGAAGATATTTATGTGCCACTCACATCCTGAACACCCCGTATTTCTGATCCGGGATGGGGGTATTGAGCGACATCGCTATCCCCAGAGCTAAAGCATTGCGGGAATCTAAGGGGTCGATAATCCCATCATCCCATAATCGTGCAGAGGCGTAATAGGGGCTCCCCTCGTGCTCGTATTTCTCTAAGATTGGCCTCCGGATGGCGTCGATCTCTTTCTGAGAGAGGGTTTTGCCCTCCCTCTGCATCTGCTCCACCTTCACTTGAGCCAGGACGTCTGCGGCCTGCTCCCCTCCCATCACCGAGATGCGGGCATTGGGCCACATCCACATCAGGCGCGGCGCATAGGCGCGACCGCACATCCCGTAATTGCCGGCCCCGAACGAACCCCCAATTATGATAGTGAACTTGGGGACGTCAGCGTTTGCGACCGCATGCACCATCTTGGCACCATTACGAGCAATACCACCGTGCTCATATTCTTTCCCAACTATGAAACCGGTGATATTCTGCAAGAAGATCAGGGGAATCTTCCTGATAGTGCAGAGTTCGATGAAGTGGGCCGCCTTCATTGCAGATTCTGAGAACAGCACCCCGTTGTTGCCGAGAATGCCAACGGGATAACCCATTATCCGGGCGAAGCCGCAGATAATGGTGGTGCCGTAAAGCTCCTTGAACTCCTGAAAACGGCTCCCATCCACGATGCGCGCGATCACTTCCCGGACATCGTACGGTTTGCGAATGTCCGCCGGGATCACTCCGTAAATCTCAGCGGGATCATAAAAGGGGTCTTCGGGTTCATCGACGTCAAGCTGGAATTTCCTGGGACGGTCCACATTCTCGATGATGTTTCTGGCGATCTGGAGGGCGTGCTCATCGTTTAGGGCGTAATGGTCGGCCACCCCGGAGATTCTGCAATGGACGTCTGCGCCTCCCAGCTCTTCTGGGGTGACCTCCACTCCGGTTGCGGCCTTCACCAGAGGCGGACCTCCAATGAAGATCGTTGCCTGTTTTCTGACAATTACAGCCTCGTCCGACATTGCCGGGACATAAGCCCCACCGGCGGTGCAGGAACCCATAACCACCGCAATCTGAGCGATTCGAGCCGCCGAAAGCCGAGCCTGGTTGTAGAAAATCCTGCCGAAATGCTCCTTGTCCGGAAAAACTCCAGCTTGAAGAGGCAGAAACACTCCCCCGGAATCGACCAGGTAGACACAGGGGAGATGATTCTCGTAAGCGATCTCCTGAGCCCGGATATGCTTTCTAATGGTTTCCGGGAAGTAGGTTCCCCCCTTAACGGTGGCATCGTTGGCCACCACCATCACTTCCCGCCCGTGGACCACCCCTATTCCGGTTATGACTCCGGCGGAGGGGGCCTCGTTCTTATACATATCGTAGGCCGCAAACGGGGAAAGCTCCAAGAAGGCAGTATTCCGATCGAACAGTTTGGCGACGCGATCTCGGGGGAGGAGTTTTTTCCTGTCGAGGTGGCGTTTTCGGGCTTTCTCCGGACCCCCCTGTTTCAGTCTCTCCAGGCGCTCCCGGAACTCTTCCACCGACCGTTGCAGGTGGGCCTGATTGTCCTTGAACTCCTGGGACTTAGGGTCAACTTTGGATTCTATCCGGCGCATGGTATCTCAATCCCACGTTTAGGCTTCATCCAGATCGTATCAAAAAGGCCAGGTAACCTGTCATGATTTTTCCCCAATCGGGTTAGCAATATATCTTCTTGTATCCTCAAATTCAAGCTAAAACGAAAGCGCTGAGATAGGCTTCATGCAACGCTGAGACTTTGCGATCTTAGACTCACGCAAGTGAATACCTCCTGATCGAATTTCATGCCCCTAAATCTGGAGAAGGGCTCCCTAGCTCCCTTAGAAACAGAAATGATCTTGCATCGTATATTTTTATGGTACATATTTGATCTAGAGTGAATGGATCTTAAGGTTTCATAAGGAACAGATATGCTCAGACTATTCAGTCCATCAGCCAGAAAGCGTTACAATTGGGAGCTTTCAGAGGGGAGATATATACTTGGAAGAAGTCCGCAATCGGATTTGGTCATGGACGACAGTACCGTATCCCGGAGACATGCTCAAATCGAGGTTGTTGATCGCGAGAATATCATTTTAACTGATCTCGGGAGCCACAACGGCACAACCGTTAATGGTCACAGAGTCACCGCGCCCGCGGAGGTGCGGCTTGGTGATATCCTTACTTTCGGGAGAGTAGACCTCAAGATTGCCTCAACGGAACCCACCTCGGTGGAGGCCGGTTCGCTCAACGTCGCTGAAATCGACGAAGATCTAAAGAATGCCAGGATAGTACCCATAGAGGAGGCACTGCAACCCCTTCCAGCCGAGATCACTCGTGATCCCAGGGTCTTTAAGGCCTTTTCCGAGATGGGCAGGATGCTAATTCTGCCGGGGCCGGAGGAAGAAATGCTGGGTAAGGGCCTGAAACTACTCCAAGGGATCATCCCGGTGGAACGTGCCGCCATATTCCTGACCCAGGACCTGGAAGATGATGTTTCCCTCTCGGCCTGTTGTGTAGCAGGCGAGGCGAGTTCAGATTCATTCACTGTCTCCAGGACCATCCTCGACGAGCTACTTGGACAGCAGAACGCCATTCTGATTGCTGACACCCAAACCGACACCAAATTTGCAGAGCAGAAGTCGATTGTGGAGTCAAGAATCAGATCGGCGATGGCGGTGCCGTTGTACGATGAGGGAAAAGTCTTCGGCGTCTTGTATGCAGATACTACCAGCCCCCTTCATCATTTCACGGAAGAGTATCTCCGGATAACCGCGACCTTCGGGAACATCCTGGCCGCAAAGATGATCAACTGCAATCTTCTGAAGGAACGCCAGGCCAAGGAGGTCTTGGAGTCCGAATTGGCAGCAGCCTCCCAGATTCAAGAGAGGCTTCTGCCCAAGGAGCTTCCCCAGATCGAGAAGTATGGTCTGAGCGCCTTCCAGATTCAAAGCAAGCTCGTCGGAGGGGACCTTTACGAC
>JBHIBM010000151.1:0-5559 GCA_046759085.1 Candidatus Zixiibacteriota bacterium | reverse complement strand
AATAGGCCATCGCCTCCTTCATCGATTTGGTTCGGTTGCGAGGCGGGACCTCCACGAATGCGGACAGGATTTTTTCTGCCCCCCAAGGACAAGCCAGGTGACTCCGAAAGCGACAGGACAGCTCCTTTTCGAATATTCGGTCGCAGACGAACTGGAAGGCCCTTTTAATCCTCTCGTCATGGTGATATCCCAAAAGGACCAGGCTTCTCAAAGCCAATCCCATGTAACAGAAAAGGTAGCTGCAGAAGGACTTTCCCTTCAAACCGGTTCTGCTATCGGGAGGGAACATCTCCTTCAATATCAGATTGGCCGCCCTCTTGATTTTCCGGTTCCCCCCGTCGGCTCCCAGCTCTGCAAGAAACATCAGTTGCCATATAGTTGAGCGACTGGCGGGAGCAAAGCTACCGGGGTCTCCCTCCCATCCACCCCGTTTGTTTTGCAGGGAGAGGATTTTTTTCACCTCCGGAGAGCGCATTATCGCCTTCTTGGCGGAGACCACCTCCAGGAAGTCCTTTCTCGAACCGCAAAAGTGAAGCAGCGTGGAATATCTTGCGGAGGGGTTATCCTTTTGCAGAAGCCACTCGCGGGGGTCAGCCTGCAATTTCTTCAGATAGTCACTCATCTTGGTTCCTTTGAAAGTCGAGAGGTCCCATCGCAGGTGTGCATGAGCTCCCTGGGTAAAGAAATCTGCCTTGCCACTATTGTCAAGCAGGTTTTGCACAGGTTCTCCAGCAACTTGAAGAAAACTGGAGCGTTATGGATTTGTGGTCAGCCCCGAGTTTTCCGAAAACGTTTACGAGACCTTTTTACCTTTGACAACTAATCCGAAACCCCTTAGGTTGCTCTTAGCTCCCTTGATGAAGGGGACTCTCAAGATGGGCAGGAAAGTTGACAGCAACAAAGGTCTCAAATTCTCAAGAAGAGTCCAGAACTTGCAGGAATATAGCTTCTCAGAATTGCGGGAGAAGAAGAAGAAACTCTTGCTCTCCGGGAAGAGAATCATAGATCTCGGCGCCGGCGACCCGGACTTGACTCCTGACCCTCAACTGCTGGATTCCTTAAAAAGAGAGGTGGAAAAAGGGGAGAACCATCGCCACCCCCCCTATGACGGTCTGCCTCAGTTGAAGAAGAAGATCGCGGATTGGTATGAGCTTCGGTTTGACCTTAAACTGGATCCCGAAGAGGACGTCTTGGTCACCTCCGGGAGTAAAGAGGGCTTGTCGCTTTCGCCCCTGGCGTTTCTGGAGCCGGGGGAGGAAGCCCTGATCCCGGAGCTCGCCTATCCGGTTTACGAGGCTGCGACAATCATAGCCGGTGGGGTTCCTCTGAAGGTACCCATGAGAGAGGGTGACTATCTCTTAGATCTTTCGAAGGTCAAAGTGAGTGAAAAGACCCGCTTGCTGTATATGAATTACCCTCACAATCCTACCGGCGCGGTCACAAGTCTCGACTTTTTCTCCGATGTGGTAGAATTCGCTCGCCGAAATCAGCTGATTGTCCTGAGCGATATGGCTTATTCCGGAATCACTTACGATGGGTACGTTGCCCCAAGTATTATGCAGGTTCCAGAAGCCAAAGAGCAGACTCTGGAGTTCTTCTCTTTCTCCAAGACATTTTCGGCTTCCGGTTGGAGGCTGGGATTCGTTTGCGGAGACAGGAGACTCCTGAGGGCGCTTAAGACCATAAAAGACCCCATAAGCTCTGGGGTCTTCATCGCGGTGCAGTGGGCGGGAGTTAAGGGGTTACATTCATATCCGGCGCCAACTAAAAGGGCGGTAAAGACATACGAAAGACGGAGAGATTCCTTAATCGCAGCCCTGACGGAGGCGGGGTGGCGACTGAATGTCCCCCTAGGAACCATATTTATCTGGGCGAAAAACCCTTGGGGAGCCACTGCAAGTGAAATCTCGGAGGCACTGCTAGAAGAATTTTCAATCCTCACAACACCGGGTGAAAATTTCGGGGAGAAGGGCGAAGAATATGTAAGATTTTCGCTGACTGCCTCCGATGAAGATATTAGGGAGGCGGTGGAGAGGATCAAACAGTTCAAATACAGGTAGAAATGTGCGGAGAGAGCTCAAGATAGGTTCTTGCCTTCTCATCGCTTTGGCTCTATTGACAACTCTGTACTGCAGGCGGGGTGAGATCATCTCATATTCCGGGCAGCAATATCAGTTCAATATCGATGCCGTGGTCGTATGGGATATGAATTCGGGTGAGGGTCTGGTTCGAGTGACGGTCATAGAGGATTCATCTGCTCTTGCCGGGGCACAGGTGAAGATCAACCTCCACTCTGTCGCCGAAAGTGACACCGGAGAGTATTCCTCCGATGACCCTTCTTATTTGAAGCTGAATGATTCTAACAAGCTCAGCGTGATCTACACTCCCCACAATCTCAACGCCCAGATCGAGTTTGATCTGCCGGACACCTTTCGAGTTATAGACCTTCCCCGGCGCTTAAACCCAGGAGGGGAACCTCGGGTGGTTGAGTGGAGGGCGTCAGAGAAAGCCGACGGTTACTTTGTGAGCGTCATCGGGCGGAATGCCACCTCGACGGGGGCAATCCCGTATAGCTCCACAGTCGAGTACCAGCAGACCCAATTTACCATCCCCCCGGACGCCTTCAGGGATCGTCTCTCCGAGCTCAAAGCGGATGTCTACCTGGTTTACGTAGCTGCATACTCTCAGGGTTTCATACCCTATGAGGGGATGCCGTTCACACTACCCGAGGGAGTGCCGGAGGCGAGTCTGACCGGTGCCGACGGGAGTTTCGGCTGTGGTGTAGTTGCCCCCTACGATTCCATCATCGTGCCCCAAGGCGATTGAAATCTGAGCAAACAGCAAACAGTAGATGGGGGACAGGGGACAGGGAACAGGGGAAAACCTGTCAGCTCTGAATCAGCCCCGGGGGTCAGGCTTTGTTTGCGAGGAATTCTGACTTCAGGATGCCCATCAGGATGACATCATGGTAATGGTCATTGAGATAGAAGCCCTCCCTTAAGACTCCGTCCTTTTTGAACCCGCACTTCTCATAGCAGCGGATCGCAGCCTTGTTGTAGTCGAAGACCCGCAGGCAAACCTTGTGCATGTTGAGGCGATTGAAAGCCCAGTCCAATGCCACCATGGTGGCGTCGGTGCCGTAGCCTTTGTCCCAGTGCTCCTTCTTTCCGATGACAATCCCGAATTCGAGGTTGCGGTTCCTCCAGTCGATCTTCATAAAGCCGAGCCCGCCTAGGTACTCCCCCTCTTTGGTTTCTATGGCGAAGACCTTGCGGTCACCCTCGTTCATTACCGCCTTCTCAAGCCACTCCGCCTCCTGGCCCCGTGACATGGGAAAAGGAAAGGAGTCCAGGGTTCGGGTGACCTCGGGATCGTTGACCCAGCTCATGACGTTGTCCAGATCTTCTCTCTCGTAAGCCCTCAGTCTCACAAGCTTACCTTCCATGTTCACTCCTTTCCGGCGAAGAGCTCATTAGCTTCGCTCACAATTTACGTTTTCCGACTGAAGAGTCAAAGGAAACCTCAGCAGTGAACAGTGGAGGCCGTTGACATCCCCGACCAATAGAATATCTTGGGAGAGATTGGTGAAATCCAGTGGCTAGAGGTCAGTCCCCTTAGAGGAGTTATCCATGGCAGAGAACATACTTGAACTCATGGATTTGAATCACCCTCAGTTGAATGCGCTCAAGAGGGAACAGACGGTCATTTTCATCCCCATAAGCCCCATCGAGGAGCATGGTCCCCATCTGCCTCTGGGGGTGGATGCCTTCAACGCCCGTTTCTTCGCCGAGGAGTTAGCGGAGAGACTGACCGAAAAAAGACCAGATTGGACTGTGGTTTTAACTCCACTCCTGCCTTTAGGAACAAACGTCTTCAAATACATCGGCTCCATCCATATCCGCCAGAGAGCCATGAGAGATGTGGTGACGGATTTCGCTTCCTCCCTTGCCAGATACGGATTCTCCTATTTTGTGGTTTTCAGCTTCCACGGGGGACCGGGTCACATCGTCGCCCTGGAGGAGGCCTCCCGAAAGGTATCGAAGAGGTTCGGCGTGAAGATGATATCGGTGACCGGAGGCTTAGCATATAAGTTTCTAAGCGGCGGGTTCACTCCGGAGATTGAGACATACCTTTCAAAGCCTCTCACGCAAGAGGAGAGAGAGCTTTTCAAGAAGGATATTCACGCCGGTTGGTGGGAGACCGCCATGATGCTGAAGACCAAGTCCCACTTAGTCGACGAGCGTTACAAAGAGTTAGAGCCGGTGACGATCGACATCCGCAAGATGCGAGCAAACTCCGCTGAGAGGGCTGGGAGGGGCCTCGGATATCTGGGAGCACCTCACAAGGCAACCAGGGAGTTCGCCGAAGCCTCCATCGAGGCGTTGTGTGAGGTGGGGTTGAGCTTAATCGACCGATTGGTCGATGGTGAGGAGGTGAGCAAGGAGACCTCCTCCAAGTTTTACCGGATGCCGATCTTCAGAACCAATTTCAAGATGTATCTGTATACCACACTGGTGGCGAGCCTCTTGATAGCCGCAATTATCTTGTGGACGCTCTTATTCTGAGGGAATAGAAGAGGGGTGAGCCAGGACGGATATCACATGTCGGCGGAGTTAAGTGACCTTTCCCAAGGAATTCAGTGGTTTCTCGATGGCCTCGCACGAGGAAAGACTACCGATCACCAATCATTGAAGGGACGATGAATCACGCGACTTGGTCAAGGTCTAGCTGCTATCGGGTTGAGTTGCAGCAGCTTTTTTCGGGGCCGCAACTTTTCTGGTTACCCTTTTCGCTTTTTTCGAGGCGGCGGCTTTCTTCACTGAGACTTTCCTCTTCGCCGCCCTCTTGGGGGCTTTGCCGGCGGCTTCGCCGGCCGTTCGCGCCGTGGAAAAAGCCGCCTGTAGATTATAAGCTCCAGTTTTTCCCTCGATGTCCAGGATCTCCCCGGCGAAGTAGAGTCCTTTGACAAGTTTCGATTCCATGGTGTCGATGTCCACCTGCGAAAGATCTACTCCCCCGGAGGTTACCAGGGCGTCGTGGTAGGAACCGCTCCCGGTGATGTTGAACCTCATATCCTTCACTACTATTAGGAGCGCCTTTTTCTCCAGGCTGGAGAGGGCGAAATAGCCTTTGTAAACCCGGGCCCCGGAGAAGCGACCCACCACCGGAATCATCCTTCCGGGGATGAAGGTGTGCAAGAGATCCCCGACGCTGACGTTCAGACCTTTCTCGGCTTCAGCTTTGAACCACTCCTCCAGATGTTCACGGGGGGTGTCGGGTTTGAGGTCCAGGCTGATCTCGACGCTCTTTGACTCCGACAACAGACGATTTATCTTTCCGCTCATTGCCAGAATGGTGGGTCCTGCAATGGCGCCGGAGACAAACTTCACCTTCCCGAAAACTGACTCTTGTCTCTCCTTGTCGACGGAGAGGGTGAGCTTAACTTTCTTGAGGACGGCGCCGGGGAGCTCATTTCCCAGCTTCTCCAGGGTTTTGAGGGGAACCAGGCCGGGAAAAGTGGGGATGATATTGTGTCCCAGTTTCTCGGCGAAGGAGAGC
>JBHIBM010000150.1:0-5607 GCA_046759085.1 Candidatus Zixiibacteriota bacterium | reverse complement strand
AAAGAATTATGAGACAACATTTGAAAAATCTCTTGTTCAAGAAACATTAAAGATCAGTAAAGAACAGTTTATGGCAGCTCTGTCGGTCAGGTGCGAGGTGAAGCTACCTTGGGCGGACGAAAAGCCCGACAGTGATTTTCTATGGCTACTAGATCTATGACCAAAGACTTGCCTGTGCCCTCAGGCGCTTCCACCTGACGGGAATCTGTCACGAGGAAACTCCCGACAGCACCGCTTAGATACCCCAGCTAACCTACGACAACGAAAACCCCCTGGCGGAGGCCAGGGGGCTACCCGTTTATCGAAATATGAGAAACCGGGGTAGCCCAGTGGCCTCTGCCACTGGGTTCAGCTCCCTGGGCACAGAATACTGGAAAGACCTAATTTGAAAAAGAGCGGCTATTCTTCTCCAGGCGCACATTCTCCTCCCCCAAGATCAATCTTGCCTGTTCAATCCACTCTCCGGTGGCATCCACCTTCTTGTCCTTAAGGTCAACGAGAACTTCGCCTTCGTCGGTTTTCAGGTGCAACAGAACCGCGCATTCTCCTGGTTTGGAGAGTATGTGCTCCAGGAGGTCTTTTCCTCCGGCAGAGTCCCAATCGGATACCGGCAGGTATAAATTCACGGTGGTTCCAAACTCTTTGGCGGCGGCCGAGAGCAGGGTCAAATCGGAGGCGATGATTTTGGGCTTTTCCCCCTCGCGGGTGGAGGTGCGGCCTCTGACAATGATCATCGCATCCGGCTGTAAGATCGGCTCTCGTCTCCCGAAGAGGTCCGAGAAAACAATCACCTCCACGCTGCCGGTGAAGTCCTCGATGTTGACGAAAGCCATCCGCCCCCCCTTTTTATCGATGTTGGTTTTCACGCTGGTGACAATTCCCCCCACACCGACCACTTTATTGTCAGCCACCTCCGAAAGGGCGTCGGTAGAGTGAGTGGCGAAGACCTTCAGCTCCTCCTCATACTTGTGCAGTGGATGTCCGGAGATATAGAATCCCAAAATCTCCTTCTCCTTGGATAAGATTCTGGCTCTATCCCAGGGAGGCACCTCCGGTAAGCCGGGAGCTAAAAGGGAGGAGGTCGCACCGGAGGAATCGCCTCCGAAAAGGGAGGTCTGACCACGTTTTTTCTCATCCTGAAGTGCCTGACCATAGGAGACTGCGGAATCGACCGCCGCCACCAACTGCGCCCGATGTCCCTGGGTGGAATCGAAGGCTCCGGCGGTGATTAAGCTTTCTAAGGCGCGTTTGTTAATCTGCTGCATATCCACTCGCTCGCAGAAATCATAGATGCTTTTGAAGGCACCGCCGGTCTCCCGAGCCTGGGTGCTGGCGCTCACTGCCCCCACCCCAACGTTTTTCACCCCCAAAAGGCCGAAACGAATGGAATTCCCGACGGGGCTGAAAGTCGCCAAACTTCCGTTGATGTCTGGTGGAAGAACCTCGATCCCCATGCGCCGGCACTCCTCCATCAGGATGAAGATGCGGTCGGAGTTCCCCATCTCCGAGGTCATGGCGGCGGCCATAAACTCCACCGGGTAATGGGTCTTTAAATATGCGGTCTGATAGGCGATGTGGGCGTATCCGACGGAGTGCGATTTAACGAAACCGTAACGTCCGAAGGTCTCGACGTGGTTGAAGATCTTCTCGGCGGCTCTTTTGGGAACAGCTTTCTTGTGGGCGCGGTCGATAAACTCCTTCCGCTGTTGCGCCATTATCTCGCCAATCTTTTTCCCCATGGCCTTGCGCAAGAGGTCGCCTTCCGCCAGAGTGTAACCTGCCAGCTGGTGAGCGATCTGTAAGACCTGTTCCTGATAAACGATAACGCCGTAAGTGTCCTTCAAGATCGGCTCCAGGAGGCGATGCTCATATTTTATCTTCTTGCGCCCCTGCTTCCTGTCGATGTATTCGGAGACCATGCCGGCATCTAAGGGCCCGGGGCGATAGAGAGCATTCATGGCGGTCAAATCTTCCAAGTTTTCGGGCTTCAGCTTCTGCAGATAGTCACGCATCCCCCGACTTTCGAACTGAAAGATGCCGACGGTCTCACCCCGAGCGAAAAGTCCATAAACTTCCCGGTCGTCTAAAGGGATATCATTCATGTCGATCTTGATACCTCTGGTCCTCTCCAGCAGCTTCACGGTCTCGTCCAGAACTGTAAGGGTCCTCAGGCCCAAAAAATCCATCTTGATTAGACCGATGGCCTCGATGCCGTGCATATCATACTGGGTGGTGATCTCATCCTTGTTGGACTTAAACAGCGGCACGAAGTCGGTCAATTTCGAGGGGGCGATCACCACCCCGGCGGCATGGGTGGAGGCATGTCTCGACAGACCTTCCAGGGTTTTAGAGAGGTCGATCAGTTTCCCCACCCGGGGGTCCTCCTGATAGAGGCTTCTCAGGGTGGGGTGGGAGTCAACGGCTTTGCTCAGATTCATATCCCAGTCGAACGGTATCATCTTGGCGATGCGGTCGACCTCGGAATAGGGCATCGAAAGCACTCTGCCGACATCTCTGATCACCGCCCGAGCCGCCATGGTCCCGAAGGTGATGATCTGACACACGCTTTCTTGACCATACTTGTTCGTGACGTAATCGATCACCTTATCCCTTCCCTTGTCGGAGAAATCGATGTCGATATCGGGCATGCTCAGACGCTCCGGATTGAGAAAACGCTCGAAGATGAGCCCGTATTTTAAGGGGTCGATGTTGGTGATTCCCAGACAGTAAGAGACCAGGCTGCCTCCGACAGAGCCTCTGCCGGGACCAACCGGGATGCCGCTCTCCCTGGCGTAGTCGATGAAATCCTTAACGATGAGGAAATATCCGGCATAACCCATCTGGATGATTACCTTAAGCTCGTAGTTTAACCTCTCTTCAAGCTTTTTGGTAACCCTTGAGTAGCGCCTTTCGAGCCCTTTGTGAGCCAGATCCTTCAGGTAGGCCTCGGGAGTGTCAAATCCCGCCGGGAGCGGAAAGCGGGGAACGTGGGACTTTCCGAACTCCAGCTCCAGGCTGCACCTGTCGGCGATGCCGACGGAGTTCTTTGAAAACCTCATTCATCTCGTGGGGGGATTTGAAGTAGATCTGGTCGGTGGCGTATCTCAGGCGGTCGGTATCGGAGATGTTCTTTCCGGTCTGGATGCAGAGCAGGGCGTCGTGAGCCGGATAATCTTCCCTGTAAAGGTAATGACAATCGTTTGTGGCTACAATCGGAAGCCCGAGTTCCCCTGCCAATCTCACCAGCTGGGGCAGGACCTTAAGTTGAGCCTCGATGCCGTGATTCTGGATCTCGATGAAACAATTCCCCTCCCCGAAGATTTCTGCGTATTCGAGGGCCGCTTTCTTTGCCCCCTCCCGGTCACTGTGGTGCAACCGGTGAGGTATCTCCCCCTTAAGACAGCTGGAGAGAGCGATCAGGCCTTCGGAATGCTCTCTCAGGAGCTCCTTGTCAATGCGGGGCCTGAAGTAGAATCCCTCCAGATAGCCGGCGGTGGATAGTTGAATCAGATTCTGATACCCCTGGCGATTCTTGACCAGAAGAATCAGATGATAGCCGGAATCCGGCAGGCCTTTGATCGGTTCCTTTTTCAGGCGGGAGGTGGGGGCTATATAAGCTTCAGTGCCGATGATCGGTTTGATCCCCTGAGATGTCGCCTTCCGGTAAAATTCAATGGCACCGAACATATTTCCGTGGTCGGTGATCGCCAGAGCGGGCATCTTCATCTCTTTGGTCAGCTCCAGCACCAAGTCGATTCGGCAGGCACCATCCAGGAGACTGTACTGGGTGTGATTATGCAGATGGACGAAATCGGCGAAGCTCATCTTTCTCAGTAACCTAATCTATGACGAAAGCTCGTGCTACAGACCCTCTCTAATTTAACCTCCCAGAGACTATTTTCAACTGCATTTTGACATGACGAGCTTTTTTGTCTCGTTGTGTGATACTAAAGACAACGGGGATAAGGTGTTTCGCCGAAAAGAATTTGTGGGAAACAACTCCGGACGGTCACCGGGGCTGTTCAACCCGCTTTTTGGTATCAGTCACTACCCAGTGGCGGAGGCCACTGGGCTACCCTCTATTGGTTTGAGGCCGATTGTCCACACAAACAGCGGTAATGAATTCACCACCCTACGGGGACTATCGCCGTAGCGGGCGGAATTTATCCGCCCGAAATAATGTCGGGGATAAATTCCCCGACCTACAGGCCAATTGGATTCTTGAAAACTTGAAGGCCATACTCCGTTGTGAATACACTCTAAGGCGGTAATGAATTCACCGCTCTACGGGTTCAAGGTGAAGGGGTGTTGGGTCCGGCATTCGAAGCCACGATGTTACCACAGGGAGGACTCTGAGAATACAAGCGACTGCCTTTTGAGATCACTCTTTTTCTCGGGATTTGAGAAACGAAACTAGTCTTCTCTTACAATCGGGACAGAGGAGCAACTCGAACTTTTGATAGACCTCCTCTTCCAGTTCTTTCCCCGATTTGCCCTTCAGGGCTTCGACGGTCTCCTCGATCTCTTGGGCGTAATCCTTCTTCTCGTTGTATGGGACGGATAGGTATCCATCGAAATCGGAGATGAGCTCGGCTTTCAGATGATATTTCAATCCCCCCTTTTTGAACCTTTTTCCGCAGAGATGACAACGTCGTTTTTTCATCGAGAAAAAGTATCAGTGGCGATGATAGGATCCTTTGCGGCGCAGTCTCCTCTCCCAGAAGGGGAAGAGCAAAAGCCCCGCGATGAATCCACCAATATGAGCGAAGAAGGCGATTCCTCCCATGTCCCGCAGAGCCAGGCTCGGTAGTCCATAAAGCAGTTGCAGAATGAACCAGAATCCCAGAAAGAAGATCGCCGGAACTCTCACCACCCGAATGAAAAAACCGAACCAGATGAGAGTCAATATCCGCGCATTGGGAAACCTGATGAGGTACGCTCCTAAAACCCCGGCGATGGCTCCGGAGGCTCCCACCATCGGAATCGAGGAGTGAGGTGTAACCATTATGTGCGCCAGGGAAGCTATCACCCCGCATATTAGATAGAAAATCAGGAAGCGGAGATGTCCTAGCTGGTCTTCGATGTTTTTGCCGAAGATCCAGAGAAACAGCATGTTTCCGATCAAGTGAAACCAGCCCCCGTGGAGGAACATCGAGGTTAGAATCGTCAGGGGCGCGGGGAAGTCGGTCATTCGGAATGAACTCACCGCCTCGGGAACGGCACCGTAGGTGAAAACAAATCCGGTGGCAGCCTCCCCCAGCGTCTGCTGATAGAAGAATATCAGACTGTTCAGTACGATTATGCCAATCGTGAAGAGGGGGAAAGTCGAGGTGGGATTGTCATCTTTGAGGGGAATCATCTACGATAATTGACAGTTTCGAGTGCAAAAATCCAGTGACAAATGATGGTCGGTGACGCTCATTTTGACTCTACAATTGTGAAAACCGACCTGCGAATGGTTCTGTTTCCACAGGCATCCGTCGCCGAGACCATCAAGGTGTGTTTCCCGTATTTCAACGGGCGGCGCACCCGATAGGACAGCCTTTCGGTCTCGTAATCGTATTCCGCTGGAACCCAAACCCCGTCGATGGTAACTTCGATATCGTT
>JBHIBM010000149.1:0-5608 GCA_046759085.1 Candidatus Zixiibacteriota bacterium | reverse complement strand
GACTAATAGTCAAGCGCCTGTCCGACTCTGAGACCACATTCAGCAGTCGCTGGCGGGCGCGCCGATAATAAAACCGAAAGCAGATTATGGAATCTACAGCTGTTGTGAACTTCAAGCGTTGAGGTCTGTGATCAATCAGAGTTGCGGAAGGATTACTCGAAGTCCGCCTCCAGGTATTCGGCGGTTCGCTCCTGCCGCTGGATTTCCTCGGTCTGGCGCTCCGCGAATTTCTTGGCGCTCTCCTCCCCATACACCTTGAGCATATGATTCATGGCGATAACTTCGGAGATAACGGTGATGTTTTTGCCCGGGGAAACCGGAATGGTGACCACCGGAATCTGAACTCCGAGGATGGTGGTATATTTGTCTTCAATCCCCAGACGCTCGTAATGGGCTTCGTCGCTCCAGCGCTCCAGTCTCACCTCCACCTCGACTCTCTTCTGAAGCCGGATGGCCCGGATTCCGAAGAGCTTCTCGATGTCAATAATACCGATACCCCGAACCTCCATGTGGTGCTTCAAAAGTTTGCTGCCACTTCCGACAATCACCCCCGGGCCCCGGCGCACGATTTTAACCATATCATCGGCCACCAGACGCTGTCCCCTCTCCACCAAGTCCAGCGCGCACTCACTCTTGCCGATTCCGCTTTTGCCGGTGTACATAAGCCCCACCCCACCAACGTCGACCAAGGTTCCGTGGATAATTGTCCAGGGGGCAAAGATGTTGTCCAGATAGGCCGAGAGCCGGTATGACAGTTCGCCGGTGGGAAGCCGAGAACTGAAGACCGCGGTCGAATGGCCGTCAGCAACCTCCAACACCTCCGCCGGGGGCATCCTTCCCTTGGAAACAAAAATGCAGGGGACATCCCGGCTGAAGAGGTCATACAGCCTCTGCCGCCTTTGGCTGGGATTCATGTTGTCGAGAAAGACCAGCTCCTGCTGACCGAAAATCTGAATGCGGTTATGAGGGAAGCGCTCGAAAAAACCGGCCAGCGGAAGCCCCGGACGATTTATCTGATTGGTGGTTATGACCTTCTTCAAGCCTCCCCCACCCTTAAGCAGAGATAACTCGAAATAGGCGCGGCGCTCGGTGTATAGTCTATCGACTGTTATCCCTTTTGGGGAGTTCCACGCCTCCTCGGAGCCGCTCTCCGGGGAGAGCGCTTGAGAATCTTCTTTGAAAACGGTAGAATCGTCCACTTTAGAGAAATGTCACTCCTGCGGGGTTACTCTGGGGCCGTTTATCGTTCTCTTCTCCAGAGAACGCCCCTTGGCTTTTTTGTCTTGAAGCTTCGCTTTGTACTTCTTCAATCGCCTCTGCATAATATTGGTCACCTTCTCGACGGCGGACACAGGCTCGAACCCATTGCTCCTGGCTACCAGAACGGTGCCGTAAACCTTAAGGCTCAACTCCGCAGTCAGGCGCGATTTTTCCTGCTCTAGAATGAGATGGGCATCAATTATATTATTGAAATAACGTCGTAATTTCGAGACCTCCTCCTCCGCAAAGGCCCTTTCTCTATCGTCCAACTCGAAATGTCTGCTGGTGACTTTGATTTGCATGATCTTCTCTCCTTTTAGGTCGAGGATTCCAGATTGAGTTGGGGAATTGGATTGGAAAACTGATCTCCCTGTAAAATGAGGTTTTGAGTAGGCTGCTTCTTCAGAATTAAGGAGCATTGGAAAACAAAGAGGTTGGCGACTACGAATTGCGACAAAGCTTCGTCAATCACAACGTCTCTGTAACCTGAGGGACCCCTGGTCGGGGTCCTGATGACAACACTATCCTACTCTATATTAGACGTCAAAAGAAACTAATCAGTTCCCGAACCCTGTTCTTTTTCTCGAGGGCCTGGTCGCACCTTCTTCCGGAAACGGGCCGGCATGATCTTTAGCTCCTCCCGGTATTTGGTCACTGTCCTCCTGGCGATGGAAAGCCCCTCCTCCTTGAGCAGGTTAGCTATCTCTTGGTCCGAGAGAGGGCTGCGCAGATCCTCGTTCTTTATGATCTCCTCCAGGCGCCTTTTTATGGCCCTCTTGGTCAACTCCTCTCCGTCATCGGTGGTCATGCCGGAGTTGAAGAAATACCTGATCTCGAAAACTCCCCTCGGAGTTTGAACGTATTTACCGCTGGCAACCCGGGAGATGGTGGCGACATTCATTCCCACCTTCTCGGCGATACTCTCCATGGTCATGGGTTTGAGGTGCTCCGGGCCGCTCTCGAAGAAATCCCCCTGCTGCTCCACAATCGCTTCCATCACCCTCCCCATCGTGGTACGACGCTGGTTTATGGCGTTGACCAGCCAGCGAGCCTGCTCTAATTTCTCCCGGATATACTTCTTGGTATCCTCCGAGGATTTCCCCTTTCTCAACAGTTCTCGATAGGCGGTGTTGACCCTCAGGTGGGGGACGTTTCTATCGTTGTGAAAAACGACAAACTCATCCCCGAGCCGCTCAACCGTCAAATCCGGGACGATGGGAATCGCAGCCTTGCTGAAACCCCGTGCGCCGGACGGGGATTGAGTGATCTTATTACCTCCATGGCTTGCTCAACCTTTACAGGGCTGACTCCCACGATGTGGGAAAGCTGTTGCTGGCTTTTCTTGTCCAGCTGGCTCAGATGCTCTGCAACTATCCGGTAAGCTAAGCTGCCCTCAAGCCCCCTCTCCTGCAGTTGAATCAGCAAACACTCTCTCAGATCACGAGCCCCGACGCCTACGGGATCGAATTTCTGGATGACGCCGAGGACCTTCAAAACCTCCTCCTCGGAGGCATCCAGAGCCAGGGAGATCTCTTTCACCGAAATGGTCAAAAAGCCGTTCTCGTCAATGTTCCCGATTATATACTCCGCTATCTCTTTTTCCCTTGCGGCGAGGCGGGATAGGTTCAGCTGTTCCGACAGGTGTTCATAGAGAGTCTCTTCCACCACCACCGCTTTCTCCGGGAACTCCTCCCGGTCCCGCGGCAGGCGAGAATAATTATATTCATGATCCTCCCCGAGGAACTCCTGCCAGTCGATCTTGTCAAGCTGGGGGTCTTGATTGTCTTCCGACGATTCCGGAGTAGAAGTCTCCGTCTCCTCGGCAGTGTCGACCTCCTCCAGCATCGGGTTGGCGGACAGCTCCTGGCGGACTAACTGCTCCAGCCGCAGAATCGGCATCTGCAACATCTTCAGCGACTGAATCAGTTGTGGGGCAATGGTTTGCCTGAGCCTAAGTTGGAGGTCGAGTTTCATAGGCCTTTATAAACTTTATCGGCGGTCGCAAACCTCAGCTTGAAGCCACCGCCGAGCGGTAAAGTCGCTTTGTTCAATAAACGCCTCGCACACAAAAAACCACTAACATCCAGACGCCAATTTAACATTTTCATACAGAAAGTCAATGAGCTTTGGAAAGGAGGAAAGCTCAGTCAAAGCCTTAAGTGCTGGGGAGGTGGGCAAATCTGAGGTCAAGCTCTCCTTCTTCACATTGGGCTCCCCGGTTCGGACTGCGGGATTGATGAATTCAGGTAGCTTCACGTCAGAATGTCCTTTCTCCGAAACCACCAGGCGGAAACCATGAAAAGGGCAAACGTGTATGTCCCCAGGTAGAGGGCGGAAGCACTGATCTGTCCCCAGGGAATCGACTCCGAGAAAGCACAACGCCACACATCAGTGTAGTTGGTGAAAAGATAGGGGCTGATCTTCTCGAAGAGGGAATAGGGCGTGTTGGATATGATCAGAAAGCCGAACAGCACCGCCATGGTGCCGATTATGGGCCCGATAGAGTTGTCCACCAAGGTGGAGAAGAAAAAGGCCAGCGAGGCCACTACACACATGCACCACATCCCCAAGACGTACGCCAAGATTAACCTCATCCAGGCTTCAGCCTGAGGTATCACCAATAGGCCCCTGTCGAAGACCAGAAGGTCTCCCCGGCCGAAAAAGAGCGAGCCCAAACAGAGACAGACCAAGCTCAGGAAACCGACCAGACTAACGGTGTATATCATCGTGGTGACGAATTTGACCCAGATGACTTTGGTGCGCCCGACCGGACGGGTCAGAAGTATCCTTACGGTGCCCCCGGTAGCCTCCCCCGATACCATCTCGCCGGCCACGAGGGCAACAAGAAAGGGAACGTGCACCCAGAGGGTATTCATCAGAATATAGGAAACCAAAAGCCCGTTTGTGATGTTGCCGGAGATGATGAAGAGTTCCTGAAATCTCCGCATCGCTTGCTGATTGATTAGAGTCTCCCCCTGAAGCTTGACCGCCACCATGAAGAGAGGCACCAAGATGCCGATGGCGATGAAACCGATATACGTCCTCCATCGTGCGTAGGTTTTAATCAGCTCATCTTTGATGAGGGTGAACATATCTATCACCTTTCAGTGAGCGACAGAAAGAAATCCTCCAGAGAGCGTTTCGGAATCAGGGCGGAGACACTGAAACCCTTTTGGACCAGAAAGGAGTTGATCTCCGCAAGCTTTTCTCTGGTTATGTCTATCTGCAAACGCTCATCGACGATCTCCAGCCTCAGGTTCTGAAAACTTGATCTAAGAAGAGCTGCGGCCTCTTCGGGTCTGTCCACCACCACGATGGCTCTGTCATCGGTGGAGAGAAGCTCTTTTACCCCTCCCTGGGTGATGAGCTTGCCTCGGTCGATTATCGCCATCCTGTTGGCTACCTGCTCGATCTCAAAGAGCAGATGAGAGGAGAGAAAGATGGTGATTTCTCTCTCGGTGGACAGCTTTCTTACGAGCTCTCGGACTTCTTTCATCCCCTTAGGGTCGAGTCCGGTGGTGGGTTCGTCCAGAATCATGATTTCGGGATCTGTGAGAAGTGCCTGGGCAATCCCCAGTCGTTGACGCATGCCGTGGGAGAAGGTTTTGACTCGACCGCCGGCGCGCTCTCGAAGCCCGACAAGGTCCAAAACCTTCTCGATTCTCTCCTCGCTGACCCCTCCGGAGAGGTTTCCCAGAATCTTGAGATTCCGTCTGGCAGTCAAGTAGGGATAGAAATCCGGGGTCTCCACCATGCTCCCGATTCGTGAGAGTATTTTTTGCCTTCTGGAGTTGAAGGTTTCACCCAATAGTCCGATTTGCCCGCGGTCGGGGTGAACCAGTCCGAGAAGCATCCTGATGGTGGTTGACTTGCCGGCGCCGTTCGGGCCCAAAAACCCGAAGACATCTCCTCTGTAAACCTCGAGGTCTAAGTCCTCGATGGCGACGATGTTCTTAAACCGTTTGGTCAGACCAACGGTCTTTATCACCACCTCTTTTGGGGGATTGTCCTTCAGGGTTTCACCTGTGCTAACGGCAGTTCTCCTCAGAGCATCTGCGCTCATATTTACACAAATATAAAGTCCCCCAAGCCGTGCGCAAAATGAAATCTGAGAAGCAGAAAACGACCTGACAGCAGATTAAACGAGTGTAGCAGATAGCAAATCCGCTCAATTTGCTTAATCTGCTTGCCTGCCTCTGGCATGGTTTACCCGCCTCTGGCGTGGCTGTGAATTGTCCTTCCGACTGTATGGCGGGAGTTTATACCTGCCGTTCCCGTAGCGCGGGGAATTCATCCCCGCGTAAAGCAGACCAGAGGGATTATGGCACCAACCGTCTTGCCTTCCTGT
>JBHIBM010000148.1:0-5608 GCA_046759085.1 Candidatus Zixiibacteriota bacterium | reverse complement strand
TCGATGGTGTAGTTGAAGCTTTCCACCTTGTTGACGAAGAAGTTGTAAGCCACAATCCCAAGGAGGGCGCCGGTTAGGCCACCGGCGGTGTTCACCAAAGCCTCTGAAATTCCAACCGCCAATTGCTCGGCGTCAATCACTCCACCCTTGCCGGCGGTGGCGGCGAAGGCTCGAATCATCCCGATGGTGGTTCCCAGAAGCCCCACCATGGTGGCGATGGAGGCGATGGTCGAAAGCGCGATGAGGTTTCTCTCTAAAAGAGGCACCTCCAAGGCGTTGGCCTCCTCGATGGCGGTCTGGGTATGCTCAATCCTCTTTTCCGGATTCAGGCTCCCGTCGGTTCTGACTTGCTGGTAGCGCTCTATGCCGGCGCGCAGGATATTGGCGCAACTTCCGCGCTGCTTGTCGCACACCGCCACGGCCCCGTCGTAATCTCCCTTCTGCAGGAGAGTGATCACCTGTCTGAAGAAGGACTGGATGGAGGTTTTCCCCCGGGCTATCCTCAGGGTGATGAGCCGCTCTAAAACGAAGGACAGAACCATAAACACCAGGGCAATGAGGAGCGCTACCAGGGGACCGCCCTTTCGCAGATACTCCGGCAATTGAGTCCAGACGAAGAGTCCAACTCCCAAAGAGACAATCAGAACCAAGGTTACAAAGATTGATTGTTTCACTTACATCCTCCAAGAGACTTATTATGACTGCTCACTATTCTCTGCTCCAAATCGGGGTGCGATTGAGTCTCGACCCCAACTGCCTCTTTTTCTCCTACAGTGTCACCTCCGGTTTTCTCGGTCAGATTATAAGAACAATGCCATCGTCGAATTCAGCCAGGAAGCCGCGAAGGTGAGGTAGAAACCCACCGATGCGGTCGTGAGAAAGGCGAGGAGGCTGAAGCTTTCCATCCCGATCTGGGGAATCCCCAGATTTCCGAAAGGCATGGCGAAACCGACGGCCGCCAGAACCAGAACGAAAACCCACAAAAGCATCAAAAGGAAGAAAAGCCGAGAGGAGTTCTTCACGCCTCGCAGATACCTATCCTCCGGTCCTTTGCCGCGATGAAGCATCACCAGATTGAGAATACCGATCAGGGGTGCCAATACGATCAAGGCAGATACCGCCACGACCTCAAGCTGAGCGGCGATCCCGCTCCAGGAGGCCAGGGAACCGACGAAGCCGAGATTAGCCAAAACCCCGAGGCCGGAGAACATGACCGCGCTATCCCCGTAAGTGAATTTGAACCAGGGCAAAAACAGACCCACAATCAGAATCAGATTGCCTAAGGTGAGAAAGAATTTGTCGGCTCGAGAGACCATCTCGACATGGATGAAACTGAAAGCCCTCTCCGGCTGGACCCCTTCCTTCTGTTCCCTTACCCTCTTTTCGTGTTTTTTTCGTTCCTCCTCCGACTTCCAGAAGGATTTCGCCTTTCCGGGATGGACTTCGAATCCGATGTATCTGAACTTTGGGTCTACCTTTTCCTTCGATGCCATTAGAACTCCTGCCGAAAAATAACTCTCACTCTTGTATGGTAATTCTCAGAAGGGCATCCTGAGCTTTGTCGTGCGTATCCGTTCCCGGTTTGGCGGAGGCCAAGACCTTCTTATACCACCCCCGGGCGTTATCCTCCTCCCGGCAGAAAACGTAAGCATCTCCGAGGTTGAGCATCAGCTGCAGGTTTCGGGGTTCGCACTTCAGAGCTTTGGACAGAAGCCCGATGGCCTCCTTACACCTTCCCTTGGAGAGGCGGTTTTGCCCCAAAAGCTTGTAACCATCGCACCTGTTGCTCTCGGAGGCTTCGGGGTTGTCCAAAACCTGCTCCCACATCCCGGCGGCCTCGTCGAACCTGCCGGCCAGGCTGTATGCCAAAGCCAAATAATACTGATTCTGAACATCGTCGGGCTTGATCTCTAAGGCTTCCTTCAAAGTAAAGATCGCCTCCGAGAATTTCTTAAGAGCGGTATAGGTGTTGCCCAGAATCCCGATGGAGCGGTAGTCGTCCGGTTTTCTTTCCTTCTCCCGCTTCAAGACCTCAACCGCCTCACTGTATCTTCTGGTGTTCAGGTAGGCGTAGCTCAAGTTTCGCAAAGCATTGACGTTGTCCGGGTCGATCTCCAAAGCCTTGATGTAATTCTCAATCGCTCCCTGGTAGTCTTTTTGTAGATAATAGGCGTATGCTACCTGAGAGTAGCCTTCGCTGTAGTCCGGGTCTGTTTCCAAGACTTTATTGTAACACTCAATCGCCCTCAGCAGGTACTGGGGGTCGCTGGCTCCCAGCTTGATCAAAACCTGTCCCTTCCTTTTCCAGTAATCGACGTCCAGCTTGTCGGGGGCCGCTTTTCCGTATTTCTCGTAAGTCTCTAAAGCCTTATCATACTGCCCGCTTTCGTATTGCACCTGAGCCAGGCTGAAAAAGGCCTCGATGTAACTGGGGTCCAGTTCTATCGCTCTTAAGAGTAAGTCGGCGGCGGCCTCGAAGTTTCTGCGCATTATGTAAATCTGAGCCAAATTCGATAAGGCCTTGACGTCGCTTCGGTCAAGCTGCAAGAGTTTCTCATAGGCGAACTGGGCTTCGGGATATTTCTGCGCCGCCATGTAAATGGCTCCCAATCGACGGTAGGCCTCCACGTTCTCGGGGTCGATCTTTATGGCTTTCTTGAACTCCTCCACCGCCTCGGTGACCTGGCGCATCTGAAAGTAAGATTCCGCCAGCTGGAAACGGATCTCGGTTATGGTCGAATCCAGCTTAAGTGCCGCCCGGTATTCGGCGGCCGCCAAAGGATAGACCTTCTTGGCGAAGTTCGCGTCTCCTAGCTTCTTATGGTACTCCGGGATCTTATCGTCTTCTCCGATGGCCATCCGGAAGTTCAGGTCAGCCTGGGTATAATCCGCCTCCTTCATGGCCACGGTGCCCAGCCCGTCGTAAAACCAGTCCTTATTCTTCCCCACCTTCAGTCCCCTCTCGAACTGCATCTTGGCGGACTCGAACTTCCCCTCCTCGATGTATGTTAAACCCAGGTAATACAAAGCCTCGATCGACTTCTTCTTATGGGCCAAAGCTCGATTGAGGTAATTCTCGGCGTCCTGGTAATCACCCCTCTGGTAGGAAACCCTCCCCAAGATGACCAAGGCCTCCCAGCTTTTCGGATTCTGGCCTAATTCCTGATTGGCCAAATCTGCGGCAATATCCAGGTTGCCGGCTTCGAAATTCTCCCGGGCCCTTTTCATCAGGTCGCTCGACCCAGCCCACGAGAGAGAAACCAGGACTAAGATGCTCCCCAAAATGCAAAGAGACCTCGCCAGTCTGCTCTTGCTAAGTGTGTCCATCTTGCTCCACGCCACCGACTTTTAGTCCAAGCCAATGCTTAAGTTATAGAACTTCAAAATAGAGGTAATCATCCTAAAGTCAAGTTCTTTTTGCTCAAGCTTTCGGAGTGGACATGACCGCACCAACCGCGTTGTTCTCCTCCTGCATACTAGCTGCTGCCTACTACCTACTACCTATATCGGACTGATTCTGTTCCGCCAGACGAAATTTCTCACTCATCCAGGTTTATTAACGTTGAAGAATGTCAGTCGAAACCAAGATTTTCTGTTGACATATTCTTGTGTAATAACTTAATATAACCACAAGATATAGTATGAAGGCCGTCATTCAAAGGGTCTCCAGAGCACACGTAGAGGTCAGCTCCCAGGTCACCGGGAGAATCGGTAGAGGTTTGGTCATCTTGCTCGGGGCCAGAGCCGGCGACGATGAGAAGGAGATCGATTACCTGGCAGACAAATGTGCCCAGCTGAGGATCTTCGAGGATAACCGGGGGAAGATGAATCTCTCCCTTCTGGAGGTGGGGGGTGAGGCTCTAATCATCTCCCAGTTTACTCTATACGGGGATACCTCCAAAGGTAGACGTCCCAGCTTCACCTCCGCTTTGGAGCCCGAGAGGGCTTCGAGTTTGTATGACCGCTTCGTTGAAGCTTTCCGGCAGAAGGGGGTAAAGACGGAAACCGGGATCTTCGGCGCCAAAATGAAAGTGGAGCTAGTCAATGACGGTCCCGTCACCTTCATCATCGCCAGCAAAGGCGGTTAACAGTTAGAGGCACTATGCACAAACTTCCTTTCGACAGATCCTTGGGGGATAAGATAAACAGGCTTTTGGGGGCGCGGAAGCTCCTTTTGGCCTCCGCCTCTCCGCGAAGGTCTATAATCTTGAGTCGCTCCGGGGTGGACTTCTCGGTCAAAAGATGTCTGATCCCGGAGCCGGCCTTAGACGGTCTGAAACCCCACCAAGTGGCTCTGAAGCTGGCGGAGATGAAGGCAACAGAGGTCACCAGATATTTCCCCAAACATGTCGTTCTCGGCGCCGACACCGTGGTGGTCTTGAAAAGCGAAATTCTGGGGAAACCGAAAGATCGGGATGACGCTTTCCGGATGCTCTCGGAACTCTCCGGGAGAACCCACACCGTCCACACCGCTCTGGCGATTGAGATTAGAAAACTAAATTTCAAGAGAGGCGATTACGAGACCACCAAGGTTAAGTTCAAGAAGCTCACCCCCGAGGATATCGAGAACTACATTATCTCCGGTGAGCCCATGGACAAGGCCGGAGCTTACGGCATTCAGGGCCGGGGACAGTCCCTGGTCAAAAGCATCTCCGGGCCGCTCGACAATGTGGTCGGTTTGCCCCTGGCGAGGTTGACCAAACTGCTCGAAGAGTTGCCTCCACTTCCGGAGGGCGAGGACGATTGAAGATGGAGAGCTTGGGGCAGTATCTAAAGAAACTGAGGGAGGAGAGAGGCTTCACGCTGGAGGATGTCGCCGAGGAGACCAAGCTCCGGGAGAAGTATCTTCGGGCGTTGGAGCAGGACCGCTTTGAGGCCCTGCCCGCGGAAGTTTACGCGAAGCTCTTCTTAAAGGTCTACGCTCAGTTCCTGAAGATCGACAAAAAAGAGCTTTACTCCCGCTATGAGTCACAGAGAACCCCAGCGCAGAGAAAGGCTGTGCCAACAACGCCGGAGAGAAAGCTCCTGCGCGCCCGCTGGCTCCCCTTAGGGGGGATTCTGGTATTGGTGCTTGTCGCGGTGGTGTTTCTCAGCACCTCCGGAGAAAAAGGAAGTCGACCACAATCCCCGGTCATTCAAGAGGAGACTGACACTCTCCCCGCCACCAGTCTGGCAGGCGAAAACGAGATCGGCCATCCGGTCACGGAGGGGATCCGCGAAGATGTCGGAATCGTCGCCGCAGGGGACACTGCGGAGATGCCCGCAGACATAGCGGAAAAGAGAGGTGGAATGCTGCTCGAAGTCCTGGCCAGCGATTCCTCCTGGCTGGAGGTGATCGCCGACGAGGATACGCTTTTTTACGGTTTCATCCTGAAGGGGCAGGAAGAGGAGTTCGAGGCCACCGAAAGTTTTATCCTCACTGCCGGGAAGCCGGAAGAGGTTCAGTTCTTCCTCAACGGAGATCCGCTGAAGTTGCCCTTCAGCCCTTCACGCACCATCTATGAGTTCGAGCTCACACGTTCCCAGGCGGCTCAGTACACCGAAAGCCAAAAAGACACCGCCAAGGAGGGAGACTAGGAGAACATGTCTTTCAGTATCAGGGAGAAGA
>JBHIBM010000147.1:0-5652 GCA_046759085.1 Candidatus Zixiibacteriota bacterium | reverse complement strand
GGTGTCACGCTCGATTATCCGGCTGAGGTCAATGTTCAAAACGAAAGTCTTGTAGAAATACTGAGAATCCGCGTAAGCCACCGCTCGGCAACCTCGAAGGCCGGGATTATCTGGACCTCCAAAGAGAACGTTTAGCGCCGGGGGACCGCAGATTGCAAAAGTGGACATCGGTCTTTCCTGATATAGCCACGTATGGCCTGCTAGAAAATGGACTCCGTAAAGAGTATCAAGGGGCTGGGGGTCCCAAGTCGGTATATGATAGCCGAACCAGCCGTCGAGCCATGCATCAAAAAAAGGCTCCTGACCCATGGCCCAGATGTGCTTCCCGGAGGTGAGAGCACCAATGATTCTCCCTGTGTCAACCTCAGTGAGAGTGTACCACAAGCCATACTCCGCTACACCAGCCCAAATAACTGTCACCTCTGGAAAAGAGTCGCTGGGGGGTATATGCTGAATCCTTTCGACATCGTAACCATGCTCGGAGTAGATGGAGTCTAAGAGACTTCCGGTAGATGACTGCGAGGACACCAGGTCGCAAATTAGGATTTGCTCCGCTTGTGCCTGTAATACCAAGGCGAGGAAGGTTAGAATCAGTATGAATAGGATGGTGTAGCGCATGGTTATTTCACCTCAATAAGCTCATCCGCCTGATTGATTCTTGATCACCGGCTCTTAAACGGCAGAGATGAATCGCTTTGTTGACTCGAAACGGGTCATCCAGGACCCCCGTGAGTGCAATGCTATTAATCTAAGTCCCTCTGAAATCAAGTTAAGCCCTGTTTTCCCGATGTCAAGCGCTTTCTGTTCTCTCGAACTCGAGCAGGCCCTGCCTCGGCCAGCGTTCCAGTTCCCGCTCGGCCTCCCAGACCGACAGCCTGAACGCCAAGTTCCCCTCGGGACAGAGAGACAGATGGGAAAACGGAATGCTCACCTCTAAGATCTCCTCGAAAGCGCATCTCCCATCAATTCTCATTTCTCCATTACGAATTCCAGAATGCAGCCAGAGTTTCGGGGCTTTTATGGTGACTTCGAATTCCTTGGGCTTCTCAAATTGAAGCCTGAATTCTTTGGAGACGAATCGGCTAGGGTCAACTCTGGGGCGGGGGTCGATCCGTAGGTAGAGATTCTGGCGGTCGAATCCGAAATGAATGGAACCACAAATCCCCTCGGAGCGGTGGATGGCTGTATCCGCCCTGGCGCAATCGTATCTTCCCCCTGACAGCCATTCCTCGGAATGGGTCACCAGCCCGTCGATCTTTGGGGTGAGAGTCCCAGAAGGAGGGGTCACGACCTCAGGGGCTGCAGTGAGGCTGATCGGGGAATGCAACTCCTCGGGAGCAGGTCTGCCAAGCTTCTCGTATACCGAGAGGAGATGAGAGCGAAACAAGAAATCGAACTTGTCTTTCTCGGGGGTGTGATGCTCCTCGCCAAACCACCAGAACCAATCGCTCCCCTCCACGGCGTAAATATCCCTCCAGCAGGAATCTAAGATTTCTCTGTGTTCGGGTTTTTTTCTCTCGAACTCTGAAAGCGCCTCCCTGGTCTTGCGCAAAAAACCCCAGGCTAGATTCTCCTCCGGATGTCCGATCCAGATTTTGAAATCGCCCCCTATCCAGGATCCGGGAAAGAGCCTCCCCAGCCTCCTTTTTGGAAGACTCTGCAAAGCCTCCGACACAGTTACGGTCTCCAGTCTGTCGTCCTCGGAAAGCCTCCGGTAGAGAGCCCCCAAGAAATCGTGCCCGTCATTTTGGTAGTATTCCCAGGCGTTCTCCCCGTCCATGATAATTGTAACCAAGCTCTCCCTGACTTCATCAGACGATAGGCTCTCCCTTATTCCGTGTAAATGGCCGAGCAGATCAGCTGCTGCCTTCTCCGCCTCCCAGCCGGAGTAAGTGAAGCCGATTAGGTCGGAGAGGTTATGGTCTCTGAAGATCGCCACCAATCTGCCACGAGTTCCGACCTCATAGAGCTTGAACAGCTCCCCTCTGGAGGCGGGTGAGGTTTTCGTCTCGGTCTCCTCCCGTGGTCTGAGACTCTTGAAGAGGACCTCCTCGTCCGAGGCGATCCAGCGGATGCCGTGCTTTTCGAAATAAGGAAGGATCTCCTGACAGACTCCTCCCTCCGGAGGCCACATCCCCGCCGGCGGGTGACCGAATATCTCGGAATAGAACTCCACCGCCCTCCCGATTTGCCAGTCAACGTCTTCCGGATGAGCAAATCTCCTCCCGGGAAGCTCAATCTTTGGAGAGGCCTCCTTCGCCAACTCAGAATCGTGGAGAAGGGGCAGAATCGGATGATAATAGGGTGAAATCGAGACCTCAATCTGCCCCCGAGCTTCGAGTTCCCTGTACTTGGGGATTATCTCCTTCAGAATCTCCTTCTGACATTCCAGTAGAGCCTCTTTATCCTCTTCGCTGAACCCCTCCCCCTTCGAGAAAAGAGAGGCCAGCTCCTTCCGACCCCGGAAGAGAGGATCTATCCAGACCAAATTCGACCAGACCTGCAGATCCAGAAAATCCTGCTGCGAAAAGAGCGTTCCCTTTCTCTTGTCATCCTCAGGAGGAGATTTCAGCTTCTGATGGAGCTGGCGGTATCGGGGGTAAGGGTTTATCATCGTGTCCGGGTTGGCGGAGAAGAAGCTTTTCAGGATCTCGAGCTTGTCGTCCAAAGTGAGAGAGTGCGCCGGCTTTCGAGTCAGTTTCAAGTGCGAATCTTCTGCCCCCTTCCGGTAGTAATCCTGCAGCTGCTCCAGAAGAGAGGGAACCAGATTGAAGGTCTGCCTGACTCCTGGAAAATCGTCCAGGAGCGCCACCATGTCGTAATAATCCTTGGTGCCGTGAAGTCTCACCCAGGGGAGAAGATAGTCGCCGGAGGTGGGGTCCTTATAATAGGGCTGGTGCATATGCCAGATGAAAGCAACCCTTAGCTTTGCTTCCTCGGGCATACCTCAATCTTTGAGGGTGGCCTCGGCCATCCCCATGCGGGCATCTTGGATTTGCAGGGAGTAAGGATAGCCGTCGATTATCTGCTGAAACACCTCTTCGGCTTTCTGCTTCTCCCCGGCTAAGAGGTAGGCCTGGCCGGATCTTAAAAGCTGCTTGGTGGCTTCAAGTCCGGCAGTATCTGCTTGGAAGGCTTTGAGGTAGAACTCCCCGGCGGAGGCGGGCCTCTCCAGCTCCATGTAAGAGTCCGCCACCCCCACCAGTGATGCCACCGTCAGGAATTGATTGTGGTGATAGTTGTCCACATACAGCTGGAAGTATTTTAATGCCTCCTCATATCTCCCGTTCCGGAAGTAGAGATCGGCCAAATAGTATGTTGCTAAAGGGGCGCTGGAGCTACCCCCGTAATCTTCTACGATGGTTTTGAAGTCGTTGACGGACAGCTCCGCGTTCCCCACGGTCATGGTCAGATAAGCTCGCCCCAACAGTTGGGCGGCCTCTCGGCTCCTGGCGGAACGGCTGGAGATGGTGAAGACCACAACCGCGGTCACTGCCGCCAAGGCCGCCAGAGCGATAATGAAAGTCCGGGAGTGTGTCTGGACGAACTCGGTGACCTTGAAGGTGGTGGTGACTAATTTGTCCTCCTTCATCTGGCGCTTGGTGATGCGGACCGGTCTTGGCATTGCTCTCCCTTCTTCCACCTACCGAGAATATCGGTCGGTCAATTAGAGACTATTAAAAAAGGAGCGAAACCAGAGTTTCGCTCCATCTGGACTGATCTCTCGCCTAAAACTTAACCCCGGCGGAGATAAAGAACTGACTGAGTTTCTCCTTGCTTTCAGTGTGAAAAGGGATCTCAAAAGGGATCCCCTGACTTTCCCCCCAGCGACTACGAGTAGCGGAGCCAAACTCGTATGCGAAATCCACTATATACTGCTTGTGATAAAACCCGGTGCCTAAGGAAACCACATAGCCGACAACCTGATCCCCCTTTCGGAAATCAAGGGTAGTGCCGCTGGTGTCGATGACCTCGTCCAATATGTCGCTATAAACCTTGGGATCGCTCCGATAACCGATCCGAATAGGTATTTGCGCGAACTCCGTCTCCAGCAGATACTCCAGGCCCACCCGGTATTGATTGATATTCTCCCACTCCAGATCCTCGGTGGTGTCGGGGGCGTTGGGATCGAGGTAATGTGGGGAGGTGGGATCGAAGAAACCTGATGGATAAGTTATCTCAGATTTGGAGAAGAGCTTGGTTTCGAAGTCAGCCGCCAGCAAGAGCTTGTCGGCCAGACGATAGGAGACTCCCACCCCGTACATCCAGGGGTATTCGATTTTGTTGTCAAAGTTGAAGATGATCCCGGCTTCGTTCTTCCCAAAGATGGGGATGTAATAATCGGAGATGTTGCTCGACATGACCGTGAATTTCTCCTTGAGCTGGAAGGGGGTGAAGATGGTGAAGCCCAGCTTGAAGTCACGGTAGTTGAGGAGGCCTGCCAGCTTCAAGTTGGCGCCGGAGAATTTACCCTTCACGTTCTCGTGATAGGACATAAAGATGGTGTCATTCCCCTCCACAAACCAGCTGGGGGGATCGTTAACGTAGGTGTTCTCCTCGAAGCCTCCGAAATAGACGTTCAAGGCCGCCCCCAGGGAGAAGTAGTCTATCGGTTTCGCCGCCAATGCAAAGGAGAGCGCCTCGGCGCCGTCGCGGTTGGTGTAGATCCGTTCGAAGGAGGGGAGGTCAGCGTCGTACTTCCTGTTGAAATCCATGACCCTCTGGTAACAGATACCTACAGCCAAATCGATCCCGGAGTATCTGAAAGGATTGGCCATGGCAACGAAGTTGAAAACGTTAGAGCTGTTGTCCAGTTTGTAATTAACCACATTCCCGGGGAGATAGCGGTTGGGAAGCCCCCTATCAACCTCGGAGCTGTTAGAGAGAAAACCGAAGGTGGCTTTTCCCTCTTTGAGGTAGGCAAGCCCGGCCGGATTCCAATAGGTAGCCTCGGACCCTTCGGCGACCCCGATAAAGGCTCCTCCCATCCCCCTGGGTCTGGCGCCACTCCCCAGGAGGCTAATCTCCTCGAAGCTGCCGTAGCTGGTGAGCTGCGCCGTTGCCGGAACGCTGGCAGCAAATAAGGCAATGCTCACGATGGCTGAAATCAAAACCCTGTTCATCTAAAACCTCTTTTTCTCTTTGACACAATTTCCACCGAACTCGAATGTAGAGCTTTCGTGGTCCTTAAGTTTTCCAAATCTAAATTATCGCTTCGGATTGCGCAAGCCTTTTTTGACAAAAAATCCCTCCAGCTCATCTCGTCGAAATCAGCCCCTTTGGACCTACATTCCTCCGCTCAGCCGCCAGCCAAGCTCAACTGCCATAGCCTCGACTCGCCTCCATTTTCACCTTGACTTTTCCTTTGGAAGTTAATATTAACTATAACCGAATCGCAAGAGCTGGAGGTTGTGGAGGGTTGGAGAGAACTCGCTTCTCGGTAAGCAAACCCCGCCAAATCTCGGGAAAAGACCGGGGTGGAAAGCGGGAATGGTAATTGAATCGAAGCAGTGGGGTCGCTTCCGCCGTGAAGCGACGACCATTCCTGGAAGTTTCAAGGGAGCACAGAGGTGAACATTGACGAGAGATTGCGCCTCTTAGAGGAGATGCGCGATAAGGCCCGCCTGGGTGGGGGGGCGGAGAGAATTGAAA
>JBHIBM010000146.1:0-5674 GCA_046759085.1 Candidatus Zixiibacteriota bacterium | reverse complement strand
GAGTGTTGATCTCATTCTTGAACTCGAAGAACTCCTCCTTGGTGATGAATTTGCTGTTTAAGAGCACCTCGATGTTGGACAGTCTTTTGTCCAGCTGGTCGACGTTGGCGGCTTCGGCTTTGTTTGCGAGGTCAAGCCTTATGCCACCTATGGTGGTGTAGTAGGCCGCCAGAACTCCGCAAACCGTGACCAGAAAGGCAACCGCGAACTGTAACAGTTCCCTTTTGCCCAAGAATTTGACGTTATTCTTCATCTTGAGATTTCATTCCGTAAAAGAGCCAGCGGAATTTCTTGTTGATGATTATCTTCCGGAAGCGGAAATCCCCGCTCAGGTGTGGAGACCGAAACTGTATCTCCATTAGGTCCCGATTAAGACGGGTAGGTGCTATCTCTTCCGGAGAAATAGTAATGTCTTCGACCGCAATCTCATCCTTTTGTTGCCCCGGTCTGCCGTCCTGCAAACACAAGTCTGCCAGGAAACATCTCCCCTGTCTGATTCTCTCTTCATATCCGGAGGGCAGAGCGAACTGATATCTATTGCCATTGACGGAGAAGGAGAAACGGAATCTCTGGTCCTCTTCTTTCAGGACTTGACCCGGCGGCTTTTGACCCAGGTAGCCCTGCAGCGAGAAGAACTCTAGCTCCTTGGTGATCCTGGTATTTGGAGTGGCGCCGCGGTAAACTAGAGAGGTCTCCAGAATCTTTTGAACGCCACGGTAGTTGAAATAAGCGGTCTGGAGCTCACCCGAGGGGCCTCGATACTTACGGAAGGGTATATGTTTGCATTCTCGTATATCCTCACCGCAGATGCTGCACTCCGGGGTGGTGAAGCTGAAGCTGATGGAACACTCCTTGTAGATGCCGGAATCGATGTTGGTCTTTAGGTCTTCCCCCTCCTTGGTCCCTTTGGCCCAGTAGAAATAGACCTTCACCCAGGAGGTGACCTCTCCCTTTGGGGAGCTATTTGCCCTCTCCACGACCGCGTGGAAATTTCTCGCCACTGGAAGCTTTTCTTTGGAATGACCGACCATCACCGGGGTGTCGACAAGCAGTGCCGCGATGCGATCGTGCTCCTCCGGAGGGAAGCGACCGCCGCAGTTGTTCACCGAGTCGGAGACTATGTACATGGCCCGGATATGAACCTCCCCGTTTTTCACCGGGCGGGGTGGCCGGATGCGTCTGTTTATGAGGTTTATCAGCTCCTCCTCTTTGGAGGGGCTTTTCGTTCCCGCCTCTAAACGTGCTTTTAGCTTACCGTTCAACTGTGTCAATTTCGCCTCCAAGTGTCTCTCCACCCTATACCCTCTCTTCAGAAACAGCATACAATCGATGGTGTTTTCCCGCAGCGCTGTCGCGAGTTTCCTCCCGACAGAAACAGTCAGGCTTATGGCGCGAATGAGTTTCCGCTACAGTCGAACAGACTGGGCGTTGGAGCCAAGCGGGGGGCTGCTGCACGGGTGGTGCCACGTCGCCACAAACAGCTAGGGTGGGGGTTGAACCCCCACCCTCAGGCGGGCAGAGGTACAACCCCTGCCCGAGCTGGGCGGGCAGAAGATATCCCCCCTGGCGGAGGCCAGGGGGCTACCCATTTATATTTCGTTCCCAACGGGGTAGCCCAGTGGCCTCTGCCACTGGGTATGGTATTTCTTTGCGCCCGGCAAAAGGCAGGGGGCTGGAGTCCAACAATCCCTTATCTACTGTTTGCTACCTATGGAAACCTAAGGGTCAGACAGCTCGTATGAGACTCCCCGTCCGATACCCAAAAGGTCACGGATGAGGGCATCCGTGACAAACAGGTTGACTCCGGAGTACGAATGCCCCGGCTATGCCTTCCTGTTCCCTGTTTCCTGTCTCCTGTTTCCTGTCTCCTGAAAACCAGGCGCAGAGGAAACCAACCTCCTCCCATGAATTGCCTCCCTCTTCAGAGGCAGCATACAATCGGTGGTATTTTTGGTGTTCATTTCCCATACAGAATATGCAATCGTATTCGTACCACCCTGCCTGTGACAAGAAGGGCGAAAAGACTTGCATTGGGATCAAAAAACATACAACTCTATCTCTCCTAACTTCATCTATAACATAGGTTTATCTTGAGGGTGGAAAGTCAGGGCGATGGCACGTTCCTTGCTGAAAAGAGGCTCGAATTGAAACCTGACTTCAGAAATGAGGAGTTATCGATGAAAAGAATCTACCTACTTTCGTTCGCTTTGGCGACCTTGCTGTTCTTCGGTTCTCCGCTCTACGCCTTTAATTTCCAGTATTACGATTTCGGGAGTGACCCCTTCACCGCAGACAATAACACCAGCCCGATATGTTATCCCAGTGGGATCGGGTATCAGCCCTCGCCGGGTGATAACCCTCAATGGGAGGGGGGGGAGAAGTTCGACTACGAGGGGCTCTTCGCCCAGGTGGACATGAACTACATCCACGTGGCGGTCACCTCCTCCTTCGGAGATATTGCCCATTCCACCGGCTGGAACCAGGATTATGCCGCCGGGGATTTGTTCTTCAGCTTCCAGGGAGACGACCGGCTGTTTGCGGTGGACATCGACGACGCCACCGTGTGGGAAGTGGACACCTGGTTGGGAATTACGGATCGTCCCGGCACCTATTATGACTATCCGGACATCCGGGATGCGGTCGGGGCCTGGACCATTGGGACCGGTAACAACCTGGGAGAGGTCGATATGCTTCTCAGCTTCTGGGACGATCTGGAGCCGAATCCCATCTGGAACAACGAGCGCGACACCTACCTGAGGGAGTTTCGCATCCCGGTCTCGGCCCTGGAAATCACTCCCTATTACGGGCAGACGGTCTCCTTTCACAACACTCTGGAGTGCGGCAACGACATGATCGAAATGGGAACAACGGTGGTGCCGGAGCCGGCGACGCTCTTACTTCTGGGAGGCGGCCTTCTCGGTCTGGGAGGTTTTTCAAGATTTCGCAAGAAAAGAAAATAAGATATCCGCCAGGAGGCGGTGTTCTCTCCTCACTCCTTGTGGTAGCGCCATAACCCTCCTGATTGCCGTAGCAATCTTCTTGGCGCCATGCCGGGGTTAACCCCCGGCATTTTTTTCTGCCTGATTATCTGATCTCCATAGATTTGGGGGAGTTTTGTCGGGCTACTTTCTATGATAATACAAGGTCGATATAATCTCATTCGAAGATCTGAGAAGACCAGACATGGGACGATGACCAACTGACCTCTTTTGGGAATCGTCTGAAGTCTCCCTGAACTTAAACCCATCTTGAACACAAACAAGGTGGATTTTGGATTTCGGTTTTCCCCCTGGGTAGTCCCAGGAGTCTGGGCAGAAACATCTTTTTGCTTGAAGTTTCTGGAAAATAGTTGGCATTTTTCCCCGATAGACTATAATATAGACGTTGCTCCTTCTGGTTTCGAGAGTTTTTTCCAGTGGAGCTAAATTTTCCCCAGCGGGAGGTGTAAGATGAACGTAAAGAGTTTTTTTACCAAGCGCTGGTTTTCCGACAGGGTCAGTCGCTTTCGCGGTCTGCCTCTCTGGTGTACCTTTGAAATCACCAGTAGGTGCAACCTCATGTGCACCATCTGTCGTCCATGGATTTTAGGAAGCGATAGGAACTTTGGGGAGGGCAAGGATATGACCATGGAGGACTTTGATACACTTTTCGATAAACTACCTTTCATCCGGCGATTGGAGTTTGCGGGTTTTGGTGAGCCTTTCCTGCACCCTCGTTTCTTTGAAATGGTCGCAAAGGCAAACCGAAGCGGAAAGACGACGGTCGCAGCCACTAACGGCACTCTTCTGGGGGAAGAGGCTTGCGTAAAGGTGATAGAGTCCGGCCTCAGCATATTGTGCATCTCTGTGGACGGCGCCAAGCCTGAAACTTTTGAGAAACTCCGGGCGGGAGCCAACTTCGAGGAGGTAACCGCCAACATCAGAACTATGGTAGAGGCCAAGAGAAGAATGAAATCAGAGACTCCCCGTCTGATCATCAATGCTGTCGCTAGTCGCGATAACGAAGGAGAATTGGTAGAGATAATTCATCTTGCACGCTCCTTGGGGGTTCCAGAGGTCAGCATAAAGAATCTCTACGCTCCGTTTCCCGACTTGAGGGCAAGACAGGTCTTGACTCCTGATCGCCCCCGGCTGGCCGAACAATTGATGCAGTCCGCCCGCAGACTTCAAATTCGACTGCGCACCCCGATGGCTCCCGGAGGCGGCTGCCGGAAACATATCCGTGCCATCTGCATCACCGTGGAGGGGTATGTCAGCCCTTGTTTCTTCGCCTACTATCCGGCAAAGGTCCAGTTCGGAAATCTGTTTGAGGATAAGTTCACCACAATCTGGAATAATCCCCAGTATAGGCAGCTGCGCACTACGAAAGTAATCCGCGCGGACGCCAAAATACCGGAATGCTGTGCAGCCTGTTTGGGCACAGCGGCGCGGTGAAATTGTAATCCCAATCCTACAAGACCTCCACGTAATCGTCAAGCTCCTTTAAGCCTGCCCTCAGGAAGTCGGCCTTTTGATAATCTTGCGATAGTGCCCTGGCTCCGAAACGTCTGTAAGCAGAAGAGCAGTTGTCACCGCTGAACGCTTCCGGTCGGTCATTAGGTTGAAGCCAGAAGAGGAGGAGGCCCGTAATCGCGGAAGCCTTTAGGTTCGGTGACTCTCCCCGCAGTTCATACTCCTCTCAAACAGACTACTTTCGGGCTGACAATTGTAATGGTCTCCTGATACTCTCTCACATTCCACAAAGCCAAAGCGAGGGCCATGGCGGCATCGCAGTGGCTGTTATCCTCCCAGGTCAACTCCCGGAGTTCGTCCTGAAGGGTCCACACCGCTCCCTGTCCAGTGATCTGCTCTACATACGGGCAGGCGACGCCGCCCATCACGAAGGCCTGCTCTAAATTTGCGAGCAACTCCGCTTTGGCCTTGCCGCCTCTCTCGCCGAAGTTGAATCCTCTGGCGCCTATGTCGGTCAACTCCGAGAGGACCACATCTCCCAGGCCGGTGGAATCGATCAGCGTTGGTCCCCGGTATCTCTTGAACCTCTCCCTTATTTTCTCATATACATAAGGCCAATCACGCTGAAATCTATCGAAAGCCACCAGTTGGTATGGCTTAGCGGTGATGTCGAGGGTTACGCCGACTGTATATGTCCTCTTGCGCGCCAGATCCCAACCGTGACAGTATATATGACCCGGTATCGGCCCTGAAAGCCCGGCGGCTTGAGTCAAGGATCTCTGCAAATCTTTTTCCGGTATAATCCGTTCGAGGTCGTCGACAAACATGCCGTATATGTTCTGTTGAACTCTGACGGAGGAGGAGGTTTCTATTCTCCTTTCCAAATACTGCTTGCTTATGTATGGATTCTCTCTGGAGTCCCCGGTCTGCACGTAACCTCGGAGAGGATTTCTTTTGAGCTCCTGAAATTTGCGGTAAAACCAGTTTTTACCTTTGGGAGTGGAGGTGAAATCGATCACCCCCTCCCGGTCTGCAAGGCGCATCATGATCACATGTTCGACCACATACTCGGGATGAGGCTCATATGCCACCTCGTCGAAGTTGATGTAGTCGAAATCGTGTCCCAGGAGATATTCCCCTCGGTTTTGCGAGGAGCGCGCCCACAAGACCGCGCCGTTGACGAATTCAATGTACGGGAAGGGGGTCTGGCGGATGTTTCTGAC
>JBHIBM010000145.1:0-5685 GCA_046759085.1 Candidatus Zixiibacteriota bacterium | reverse complement strand
TCCAGCGCCCTGACTATTCTCTTCCTATCGTGGGGATGGATTCTTTCCGCCGCCTCCGGGTCGACCTGCACGAGTTGTCGATAGAGAGTTTCCTCCCCTTTCTCATCTGCTACTCTTTCCAATTGCTCTCGGATCTCGGGATCTGCGGGAGGGCCATCGAAGAAGCCCTCCGTCAAAGCCTTAAGGTAAAGCCCAGCCCCCCCGGAGACTATTGGGGTTTTTTCCCTTTCGAACACTTCCCGGATGGTCTTTCGGGCCAGGTTCCCGTAATCTGCGGCGGTGAATTCCTCCTCGGGGTCGATTATGTCTATAAGGTGGTGGGGAATTCTTCCTCTCTGCTCCGCGGTCGGCTTGGCGGTGCCGATGTCGAGGTATCTATAGATTTGGCGGGAGTCGGCGGAGATGATTTCACCCTCTAACCTCCCGGCGACCTCTATTGCCACCTCCGTTTTCCCCACGCCGGTCGGTCCGCAAATGATCAGTACCCTTTTCATTTTATGTAAACAGCAAACAGTAGATAGCAGACAGGGAACCCATAGGGCGGGGGCTTGTCCCCCGCCGTGCCTTCATCTCCTCAAGAGTCCCTTGATTACCTCAAGAGGCGTCCGAATTCACACACCTCCGCGATAATTAAGCCAAGAAGCTCCTCGATAGCAAGTCTGCGCATGACGAGAGCCGCAAGCTGCAATTTCAATTCAAGGCCAAAAGAGCCTAATTCCTAATGCCGGTGTCCTGTTTCCCCGCCCGAGGCGGATCGCCTCAGGCGACTGTTCCCCGTCTCCTGCCTTTTAATTCTGGTGATTTCATCCTTTAGCTCTCTGAGGTAGGTTCGCACGAACTCTCTCTCGGTTGATTTTAAACCCTCCAGCACCGGCACTCCGAAGCCCAATGCCCCTCTTAGAATATCGGATATGGTTTTGTCGTACTCCTCTGCGAGCGAGAGGACTCTCCTCTTGAGGGAGCGAGGGATTCTCAACTGGACAAAATGTTCCTTCAGCGAAGATTCTTTGGGATTTCCCATGTTACCTCCAATAACAGGCCTTGTGAGGCTGGTTAGGCTAGTTAATTCATCATCGAATTTCACTGCATATGCTTCCGGAGGTGAGCGATGACTGTCTGCACCGCGGTGATCTTAAGGTCGAACTCTGTCCGCAGAATATCGAGCGTTGGTCGCCAGCTCTCCTCCGGTTTTTTCCTTCCGAGGATTTCCTCGATTTCATCCTTTTTGGGATGATTGCAGATTGGACAGCGGTTGGCTCTTTCGACCTTGATGCCGAAATGCGCCTCCACGAAATCTGCCAGCAAGAACCGCAGTCGTTCCAATGCCTGGCGGTGTATCCTCTCAAGTTTGTAACGCTCCTTGCCGAGCCTACGTTCGATCTGCTCGTAGGTTTCCCCCATGAAATAGAAACACTCTATGAACTCGCGCTGATGGTAAGCGAGTTTGGCAACCGCTTCTCTCACCTCCTTTCTTAAGATCTCACGTCGAGCGTCCGGTTTCTCGCAGGACCAGAAGCGTGCTTTCGGGGTGGGTGTCTTCCGTAGACGAACAGCTCTTTTGAAACCGTAACCGGCCATATTGCCTCCGCTCGTGAAAGCTTTGTTGCTTCAACCGAGCTCAACATCGCCGGTTTTCTTTCACCCCGACATCGCGAAAGGTTCGCAAGCGTTTCACAGTCATGGGGGGAGGATGGCGCCGATGGTGCGGCGGTACTGGCAAGAAAGCAGCAAGCAGCAAACAGGAAACGGGGTCTCCCTGTTGGTCACGGATGCCCTCATCCGTGACCTTCTGGGTATCGGACGAGGGCGTCCGATACCAACAGGTGGGAGGAACCTGTCTAATCGGCTTAACCGCGCCAGAGGCGGACCAGCTGCTGTGATCGCTCCTTTTCTCTCCCCGTGACATCACAAAAGTCTCACAATGATTTCACCGCTGCGGCGGGACCACAGCGGTGTGCACCTGGGAGCTGGTGGAAGGAGCTGGGTTGGTCTCAGGCGGCAGTCAGTAGATAGCACGCAGCACAAGGCAGACAGGTAGGACTTCCTCGCAACCTCACAAAAGGCTCACAAGCGTTTCACAGTCACGGCGGAACGATGGCGCCGATACTGCAGAGGTATTGGAAAGAAAGCAGCAGACAGCAAACAGCAAACCGGGAGGGAGTCCAGACGCTCTGGAGCGGTGGAGCGAGACGTGCTAGCTTGCTACAGATTCATTCACAGCAGATGAAGCGGATGAAACGGATTCTGCTTCTGCTTAATCCGTTCGATCTGCTGTGAATCTCGCTTGGCCAACCAATACGCAGACGATATTACGTCTCTACTTCTGTGAAGTTGAAGTTCCTTATCTTCATCGCGGGGACATACATCATCGCCCCGTACTGAGGGCAGAGCTTTCTCTCTCTGGTCATCATCTCACAGTTGGCGAAAGCCTCTAAGATAGACTGGGCAATCCGCATGTCCTCCAGGGGAGCTTTGATCTCTCCGTTTTCTATCAAGAGGGTGCCGTCCCTGGTGCTGGCGGTCACCATGGTTCTCATCGGGTTCAAGAAATTCATATACCAGAAGTGGGTGATCAGGATGCCCCTTTCAGTGGAGGCGATCATTTCCTCCATCGTGGCCTCACCCGGGGACATCACCATTGCCTTGGGATAGGGTCCATAGGGATTGTTCGGCGGAAGGGCATGTCCGGTCGATTCCACTCCGGCCTTCTTGGCGTAGTAACGGTTGTAAACCCCACCTCTGGCGACACCATTCTCAATCAAGATCACTTTCCTTTTTGGCACTCCCTCATAGTCGAAGGGGATATGTCTGACGGCGGGGTTAAACGGGTCTTCAACGATGGTGATATTCTCTCCGGTGATTCTCTCCCCGATTTTGCGGGACATAAAGCTCCGTCCCTGCACCAGGGTCTTGCCTCCGAAGCCGAGAAATGCTAAAAACAGAAGCAGCGAAGCTACCGCGGCCTCCTCCAGAATAACCGTATATGGACCTGCCGGCAGGGTTTCGGGGGTTCTCAAGCTCATCACTTTTCGAGCCGCAGTCCTGACAATATCTTCGACCTCAATTTGCTCAACGTCTCTCGAAAACCCTTGTGACCATCCGGAGCGACCATCTTTATCGCTGACGGTCAAGGTCAACTGCGCCGTGGTCTCGTCGAAATACTGCCTGGTGCCGAGGGAATTGCAGACTGCGGTGACGATAGTTCTAATGTCGAAGGCGCCGGAACAGGCTAACCTCTCCCTTTGAGCGATTCTCACGAGCTTCTCGACCACCTTCGCTCGATCCCGAGCTGAGAACTCCGCGGTTTTCCTGACGTAACCCGGATATCTCCTCGCCGGGGGAGATTCCACCAAACCCGGGAAATCGGGATCCGGAGGCATCTGCTCGGCGACCTTCCGGGCGTCATCTACCAGCCTTCTTGTGGCTTTCTCTGACAAATCGTTGGTGACTGAGACGCCAGCCGAGTTACCCGAAAGTGCACGACACATCAGGGTGTGGTCAACTCTGGCCATATTCTGATGGATTACCGACTCCGCAAAGCGGGTGAGATTCCTCTCCTCGGCGATCAGAACCATTTCGGTCTGGTCTGCTTCGGAGAAAGAGAGAGCCTTCCGGAGGATTTCGATTGCTCGAGACTCTTTAATCATTGTTTCTGGTCGCTCACTGCCCTAATCATTGGTGCCACCAATTTAATAGAGGCTCCAGCCACTCGCAAGTGTTATCGTTTCCCTACTTCGGTCTGGTCTTAATGAAGTGCGGTAAGAGTAAGAGGCGGTTCAAAACGTCTTGACGTGACCGGGCCTTTTTCTTATGATTGGGAACAATTGGTATGGGCTTTCACTCATTCATGTCCGAGCAAATCACCTTCCCCCATAACATAGCTGGAGAGAACAAATGCTGAGAGACCAGTGGGATAACCGCACCGCGTTCGTTCTGGCGTCGATCGGCTCCGCCATCGGCCTGGGGAATGTCTGGAGGTTCCCCTATGTTTGTTATGCCAATGGCGGGGGCGCGTTTTTGCTGGCCTACCTGATAGCCCTCTTCATTGCTGGCATTCCCCTCCTGATTCTGGAATTCGGATTGGGGCACAAGATGAACGGTTCTGCCCCGGAATCTTTTTTCAAAGTCAAAAAGAGGTATGAGTGGATGGGATGGATGGCGATCTTGGTCGGTTTTTCCATCGTCTGCTACTATGCCATCATTATGAGTTACTGCTTCAACTACGGCATCGCCGCCGTTACTCAAGCCTGGGGGAATAATCCTCAGCAATATTTCGACAAGCTGACCGGCATCACCTCCGGTCCCTTTGAGATGGGGAGCATCAGGGGACCCATTATTATGGGGCTTTTGCTCAGCTGGATCGCGATTGTGCTCTGCATCTGGAAGGGGGCCAAGACTGTGGGTAAGGTGGTTTACTTCACGGTTCTTATTCCCTGGTTTTTGCTGATCGTTTTCATCGTTCGAGGCGTGACTCTCCCGGGGGCGATCCAGGGCCTGAACTACTACCTGACTCCGGATTTCAGCAAGCTTTTGGAGCCACAGGTCTGGCTTGCGGCTTTTACCCAGGTTTTCTTTTCCCTCTCGGTCGGCTTCGGTATTATGATTGCCTACGGGAGCTTCCTTCCCCGGAAATCCGACATAGTCAACAACGCCTTCATTATCGGTCTTTGTGACGCTGGGACTGCCTTCCTGGGGGGGTTGGCGGTCTTTGGCGCTCTGGGATACTATGCTCTGATCACCGGCAAGCCGGTGGAGGCGGTGGTCAGCGCCGGCCCCGGTCTCGCGTTTGTGACCTATCCGGCGATAATATCCAATCTCCCCTTCTGGCAGCCTCTTTTCGGGGTGTTGTTCTTCCTGATGCTTTTGACCCTGGCGATCGATTCTGCCTTCTCCTTGGTAGAGGGAGTGGCAGCCGGGGTACAGGACAAGTGGAAGCTTTCTCACAAGACCACAAACTTCATTGTGGCAGGTGTGGCTTTCGCTTTGGGAGTCCCGCTGACCTTCGGAGGCGGCTTGCACTGGCTGGACATCGTCGATCGCTTCATGAACCAGTTCGGCTTGACCTTCATTTGCCTGATGGAGTGCCTGGTGATTGGCTACCTTTACGGCAGTCGGAAGATAAAGGAGTATGTCAACAGCCAGTCGGAGTTCTCGATTCGTGGCTGGTGGGACATCTTCATCAAGGTAATCACCCCGATCGTTCTTCTATTCTTAGTAGTTATGGAGGCGAAAGCCAGGATTGAGAGCTCTTACGGGGGTTATCCGCGTGGTGCGGAATTCATCGGCGGGTGGTTGGTTGTCATCCTTATCCCAGTTGTTGGATTTTTCTTGATGAAGATAAAGAGGGTGGAGGCTTGAGAACGCTTAGCACCGCTGATCCCCCGGGAGGCAGAGGAGTATCGGTGGTGAACGGTCTGGCCCCACTGAGAGTTTTTTAGAGCAATAAGAGTAAAGGAGACTCCAGGTGCCAATCTCCGCAGTCGTAATGCTCATCATAACCTGCATGGTGCTTTTCGGGGGGATCGCCATCTGCCTGTCCATATCCTTCAGGAAGAAGAAAGAATGACCTGACCCGTGGAGCCGGGCTGAGCAAATAAGCAGCGTCAGGTTGGAGAGCTTTTCACTGCTGGTGGACTTAAACACCAGTGAAGGCCACGAGCAACTCCTGAATACAGCTCACCACGT
>JBHIBM010000144.1:0-5690 GCA_046759085.1 Candidatus Zixiibacteriota bacterium | reverse complement strand
TGGATAATGTATAATTTAAAGGTTATAGGTTTTAAAGAATTTCTCCAGTGTTAATTACTCCCTTAGATTCCGTGTTGTCGAGCAGTTAAAAAAACCTAAGTGCTCGGCAATTTATAAAGTTATAAGTTATAATTGAAAATATGACTTTCGCAAAGTTTAAGGGATTTCACTCTGGGTTCGAAAATGGATTCATATCCCTTTATAAAAGGCAAAAAATTAAACCCGATTCGCAGATTGAATCAACTAAAAATAAAAATGGGTGGATGATGGGACTTGAACCCACGACCCCCAGGGCCACAACCTGGTGCTCTAACCAACTGAGCTACACCCACCACGTCACCATTCCGACAGAGACACGACTGTGAAGGCCTCATCCCCGTAATCGGAACTAACGTTGCGAATAATAATGTTTCTGCACTCCATGTCAAGCGAAACTTGGAGATGACTGTTCTAACCTGTTCCGGCTAAAGGGGATGATGGAAACCTGAAGGCCATACGCCTCGTATGAGTTTTCGCTACTTTCACGTTTTCAAATGACAACGTCAAAAATGTCCTCTCCGAAAGCAAAAGAACCTGAGAAAGGATATTTCTCGGCATCCTCAACTAGCCCTTTACGAACCGGATTCCATAAAATATACTTGGTTATCTCAGAGATCTCCTCGTCTTTTCGGATAATATGATCATAGAAACTTTTCTGCCATAAAGTTTGGCGACGTCTGCGTCTGAAATGATACCCGGCCTTCTGTTTGAACTCTTTGACAAACGACACTAGGTCGCTATCATCTCCAGCTCTCACCAGAAGATGCACATGGTCCGGCATAAAAACATAGACAATAACACCAAAGCTATGCTTATCAGCAACGCCCCTCAAAATGCCGATTATCTCCTCAATGAACCTCCTATTAGTCAATAGCTTCTGTTTGCCGAAGGTGCAGATTGTGAGATAATAGATCTTCCTTCCCAGGTATGCCTCCCCGGGTAATCGATTCCGCTTCCGTATGAAATTCCCTTTTTGTGATCTTTATCCATAGATCTTCGTTCTATTACGCGTCCATTTCACATACTGGTGGCAATATAAATAATGTAGCGGAAGGCTTTAGCCTTCCATTCCTACCCGACCACACCACCTGGAAACTAAAGGTTTCCGCTACAGTTAATTTGCTCTGTCACAATAGCGGCAAATATGTCTCGAGTTCGTAGTCTGTAACCCGGGTGCGATAGCGATCCCATTCCACTCTTTTGTTGGCTATCAGGGTCTCAAAAACGTGGTCTCCCAGAGTCTGGCGCATCAATTCGTTTTTCGAGAACTCCTCAGTGGCAACTCTCAAGTTCTCCGGAAGCGATTTTATCTTTTTTCTCCGCCTCTGTTTCTCGGACATCGTGAAGATATTCTCCTCCACCACTTCCGGGAGGGGATATTTCTCCTCAACCCCTTTCATGCCGGCGGCCAGCATCACCGCGAAAGCCAGGTAAGGATTACAGGCCGGATCCGGGGACCTCAGCTCCACCCGGGTGGCCTTCTCCTTGCCAACCTGATACATCGGCACCCGCACCAAGGAGGAGCGATTGCGCCTCCCCCAGGAGATATACACCGGGGCCTCATAACCGGCCACCAGCCTTTTGAAAGAGTTCACCCACTGGTTGGTCACCAGACAGAACTCCCTGACGTGACGGAGAAGACCAGCGACATAATGCTTTGCGATCTCAGAGAGATGATACTCATCGTCGGGGCTGAAGAAGACGTTTCTCTCACCCTGGAACAGAGATTGATGACAGTGCATCCCGCTGCCGTTTTCGCCGAAAACCGGTTTGGGCATAAAGGTGGCATACAGCTTCTCATTCAAGGCCATCTCCTTGACCACCAGGCGATAGATCATGGAATAGTCCGCCATGGTCAAAGCCTCTTGATACTGCAAGTCGATTTCGTGCTGGCTGGGGGCGACCTCGTGGTGGCTGCACTCCACCGCGATGCCCAACCTCTCTAAGGCGGTTACGGTTTTCTTGCGTAGCCGTGTGCCCACATCCACGGTGGCGTAGTCGAAATAGCCTCCCTTGTCGAGCATAGTCGGGCGCTCGGAGTTCTCGAAATAGAAATACTCCATCTCCGGTCCGATGTAAGCGGTGTATCCCTTCTCCTTCAGCTTTCCCAAGACTTTTCTCAGAACATAGCGAGGGTCTCCTTCATAAGGGCTACCATCTGGACACTGAATATCGCAGAACATCAGAGCGACCTTCTCCTCACCTATCACCCAGGGGAAGATCATGAAGGTGTCGAAATCTGGGCGAGCTATCAGATCGGACTCCTCGATGCGCACGAAGCCCTCAATCGAGGAGCCGTCGAAACCCTGCCCCTCCTCCAGCACCGTCTCCATCTCCCTTCTGGTGATCGACATCCCCTTGAGCTGTCCTAGGATGTCGGTGAACCAGAGGCGTATGTATCTGACTCCCTCTTTGTCAAGACGACTGAGGATCTCTTCCTTAGAAAGCTTTTGTCTCATATCATCCTCGTTTAAAGATTCTTGAATTTCATGTATGACAATTAAGGTTTTTCTTTGGCCAATGGCAACTGCTCCCGTTCAGCTTGAGCTCTCTCTGCCAACTCCGTTCCGGAAGCCAACCGAATGCATCTTGAGAACAGGAGCAATGACAATAGCGAGGTCAAAAGTGCTGAGAGGAGATAGAACCGGAAAGCCAGATTGGATATAGGCAGAAGCGAAAACAACCTCCCGATCATGGTGAAGAATGGGTACCCCGGAGGGTGAGAGATCTCCAGTCTGGAGGCCGAGAGAATCAGTTCCCCGGAATCGCCCACGAAGATGGTGGGACAGATCGTCAGAAGGTAGATTACAAGCGGGATTAAAAGCGAGGCTAAAGCAAAGAGTCTGGCTTTAGTCGGCATTTCAAGTCAGAACCTCTCCCCTAAACATCGTAATAAAGAGACATCTCGTAGGGATGAGGTCGGTTTCGCACCTGCAGATACTCATTTGCATTTTGTGCTCGATCCAGGTCTCGACCAGATCTTCGGTGAATACCCTGCCTTCCGAAAAGGTCGGTGAATTCTAGATCCACCGTTTGCGCCGATTTTTCACCGGCTAACCTAATTACCTCCTCGGGGTTCTCGAAAAGCCTTTTCCTGATACCAGTTAACATATTTTCTTGGGGTAGGTTGCCTGCGTTCGCAAATTCCTCTCACGTTTCAATTTGTGAAGTTAACATAAGGCCAAAGACAAGTCAACAACCTTGATTTTCGCGCACGTACGCCTCCCCTCTCGGGGGCCTAACCCACCACTGGCTGATTTGCCTAGTCAAAAAGCGAGGGGAACAAATACTGTTGAGTCAAGTTCTCTATCAGAAAAATGGGAGATGGAGTAATGCCGTCATTGAAACCTGTCTCGAAAGCTTTCCTGATTATCCTATTCTCTTCAGTGATCTCCTACGGAGAGAATTCATTTGACTTCACCTCTGATCGAGTCATGCAGGCGATACCGCTGGACAGCGGCGCCTTCTTCGAGGCACATCTGATCAACACCGGCGACCAGAGAGATACATATACTATCATCAAACTGGAGAACATCCCCCATGGATGGTTTAGCGTATTTTGCGTTGATTCTTTATGTTATCTTGATTCCGCTCAGGTCAGCCTTGATCCTGGGGACACTTCATTAGTTGAGCCGGACATATTCCCTCAGTTATTACCGGGTGACGGGGAGATTACCATGCGGGTCACCTCTGAGAACAGTCCCGCAGATCCTGTGGAGATAGTCTTCCGTGCCGTCAGCGGCTACCAGACTCTGCTTATAAATCACGGAGTGGTGGAAGATCAGTATCGGTTCTACTATGAGGATGCGCTCTCCTCATCGGGGATTGGATACAACTATTGGGACCGCAATTTCTCCTCCTACTTGTATGAAGATTTACTCAATTTCGACAAGTTGATAGTCTATAGCGGGGATCTGTTTGAGGATATATTCACGGGGGCGGATACTGAAGCCCTGCAGACTTTTCTGGCCAGTGGTGGAGACATGCTGGTCACCGGTCAGGGATTGGCATCATCTCTGGAGGGTAGCGATTTTCTGGAAGAGACGCTGGGGGTGCGCTACCTCGACACCTATCAGGACAGCCTGGCTGTTGACGGCATCGACGGTGACCCCATCGGTGATGGTCTGCACTTCTTGATTTTCGGCGACGGCGGCGCTGGTAATCAAGTCGAACCGGATATCGTAGAGCCTTTGGGAGACAGCGCCCCAGTTTTCGTCTACCTCCTCGGACAGATATCGGGAAGTCGGCTTGAGAGAGACGGCTACAAAGTCGTGTTTCTCGCCTTCGGCCTAGAAGCAGTGGACGGTGAAGATACCAGAGCCGAGATAATATCCCGATCCTTGGTCTGGTTTGAGGAAACCACCGCCGTCGGCTGCCCTGATTTGTGCGATTCGGACAGTGTTCCAGAGAGCTTCTTCTCTTTGAGGAACTACCCGAATCCCTTCAATTCTGAAACGATGATAGTCGTGAGTTACTCAACTCAAGGCACCGATTCGGATGACGTCTCCATCGAGATCTTTGATCTGTCTGGCAAAAAGGTTGCGGAGATACCCGTCGGCGGTTCTGGTGAAACTGTCCTCTGGGACGGCAGGAACAGCTCCGGTCTGCCTGTCGCCTCGGGGGTCTACTTCTACCGTTTGAATTCCCCGCGGTTTGAGTCAAGAACTTCCCGCATGGTGCTTGTGAAATAAGGAGGATGTGATGAAGTTAGTTGCGAGAAACGGATTGTACAGCCTGGCGATCCTGCTGGTGCTAAGTGTCTTTCAGATTCCAAGGGTAGGCGCTACCGATAACGTCGATTACGTCGGCACATACGACCCCCGCCCGGTCTTCTCGGAACTCCTCGACTGTGAGTATCGCCTCGACACCCTCTTTGTCGCCGGTGTGAGCGGTTTCACCATCGTCGATGTTGCCGACAAAGGTTCTCCCAGGCTGATAGGCAGATACACTCCCCCGGGCCATCCCTTCGAGCGATACTACCATATCGCGGTGGCCGAAAGCGTAGCCTATGGGTTCGCCCGAGATGACGGGATTGCCATTATCGATTTCAGCAGACCGACGCAGCCGTCCAGGATCGACAATTTCAATCCCGGTGGCATTGCCTTTGAGGATGGTCAGATCCACGAGGGGAAACTGTTCGCTACCGCCCATTCCGAGGGGTTGTTCATCTTTCACATCGAAGGCGACGGCCGACTTCAACTGATAAAGCAATACAAGGGAGAGCCCGAGAATGCCACCGCCTTGGCCCTGGTGGACAGTCTGGCCTACATCGCCGACGGCAGCGGAGGAGTTCTAGTTTTAAACGTCAAAGATCCGAGCTCCCCGACTTTCGTATCCAGGGTCAGCACCACTTCGGCGGCTCAGGACATTGGTTTCTATGGGAACTATGCCGCCGTGGCGGTCGGCGCCGAGGGCGTTGACCTGATAGATTTCAGCAACCCCGCCTCACCTCAGCTTGTCTCGAACTACCAAGGCTTAGGTTCGGCATTCAACCTCTCGGCGGAGGACAGTCTGGTCTACCTGGCACGCTGGAAAAGGGTGGAGGTGATAAACATCGCCGATCCACTGAACCCGACTCTGGCGGGATGGGAGGATACTCCCAATCGGGCGATGGGTTTGACTGTTAACAACTCATTCATTTATGTCGCCGA
>JBHIBM010000143.1:0-5720 GCA_046759085.1 Candidatus Zixiibacteriota bacterium | reverse complement strand
ATGAGATCCTCCGACGAGGTTTTACACAATTATCTGGACCGCATTGAAATCGTAAATTTCTGTTCTGAATTGTTGACTTTATTAGTTGACTTTTTATTAATGACTATTATATTATAAAAAAATGCCAGTGATAAGTTGAGGAGGTGACGGCAAAAAGTACTCCAACCCGAAACTGACCTCAGAAAGGCAATCGGCGACCGTAGGTATCAAACGTGTGAGGAGACTTTATGAAAACAACTACGCTCTTTATCATCTTTTTGACGCTTCCCGCTCTCGCGTACGCCTATTCTGGCAATCCTCCTAACGGAAAGACTGGTGCACCTGGCGAAGGGACCTGTCACGATTGCCACATGAACTACCCTTTAAACAGCGGGGACGGGGCATTTACGATTCTGGGACCGGAACAATTTGCTCCCGGTGAGACTCATGATATCACGGTGCAGTTGTCGGATCCAGACCAATCACGGTGGGGATTTGAGCTCACACCCCTCACTCTCGGTACCATCACCATCACCGACCCAACCAATACACAACTGGGCATTGAGAACGGCAAAAGCTATGTCAAGCAGACCTCCGCGGGAACTTACAACGGCACTCCCAATGGCCCCGTGAGTTGGAGTTTCGACTGGACTGCCCCTTCAGAGCCTCCGGATACGATCATATTTTATGCCGCCGGGACTGCCGCAGACGGCAACGGAATGCCACCCGGCGATTACGTCTATACCACCACTTTCACTACCACACTTCAGCCGTCTATAGTCATCGACGATGATTTTGCCGGTTTTCCCACTGAGTTTGCTCTAATCGGCAATTACCCCAACCCTTTCAATGCAAGAACACTAATCAGCTATCAGTTGCCGGTCGCCAGCAGTGTGAAACTGGAGATTTTCAATCTTCTTGGCAGCAAGGTAGCAACCCTGGTAGATGGCGAGCAGGGGGCGGGTTACAAATCAGTGACCTGGGAAGCCTCCAAGGTTGCCTCTGGTGTTTACTTCTACAAGCTCACTGCAGGTGATTACACCGAGGCCAAGAGGATGATGCTGGTGAAGTGAATCGGGTCGACGGTCAACAGCAAAACGGGTCGAGTCATTCTCTCGGCCCGCTTCGTTTTCATATCATCTGGTGGCTTTGAAGAACCCCGTTGGAAACCCATGGAATAAGACAGCCCCCGATCCTCAACGCGTCATACCATAAGGGGTCATGAGGAAACGGGGCCGACGAGACTTCCCGATCTCAATCGGGACGACCTTCCCGACCTACAGTCGGGACGTCCTAACCGGCACAAAAAAACGGGGCCGACGAGACTCGAACTCGCGACCTCCGGCGTGACAGGCCGGCGTTCTAACCAGACTGAACTACGACCCCGTGAACACTCTATTCTGAAACTCCCCTGTGTTTTATGGGCGATACTGGATTTGAACCAGTGACCTCCTGCTTGTAAGGCAGGCGCTCTCACCATCTGAGCTAACCGCCCAGCTACTCAAAACGGAGAAAACGCTACCTCTCCCTCCTCTTCTTCCAATCGACAATTATCGACAAAGGTATTATGACACAATAGCCCAAAACAAGAAGTATCGGCGCCAGGGTAATTGAACCCATCCGCAGACTGATAAATCCAACAACGATAATCAGCAAACCCAAGGCAAACAGGTAGTAGTTCTTCTTGGTGAATCCTAAGGTGTCCTTCTCTTTTGCCTTGAGCTTCCTCGCCTTCACCGGCTTAGCCTTGACCGTCATACCAAAACCTCTTTTATGGCAAAAGTCAAATTTAAGGGTAAATCCTCGTGAGTCAAGCAAAAACTTGGTTCAATAATCGAACTTGCCCTGGTAGCCAGAGCGCTCATCCAGCGGTGCTCCGACGAGAAGACCAACTCAGGTTTTTCATTTGACAGCGCCTATCCAGTTTACTATCATGAAAATTGAAGGATGCTTTGGTCACCGGCACTTAACGGCTAAGGGCCATTTCGATTTCCTGGTGAAGAAAACCTCTCGACCACCTAAAAAAGACCTCCTCCTTAAGATGCTCAAAGGAAAGGCGGTCCTGCCGGCTCGCCCCAAGACCCTGGCGAAGCGATTGGGTGTCTCCGGCGACGTATACGTCGGCTTCAGAAGAACACTGAAGGAGCTGGTGAGCGAGGGCGAACTCATCAAGCTTCGAGGCGGTCGACTCGCCCTGCCTGCTCAGGAGGAGCTCCTAACTGGAGACTTCTATGTAATAAGAAGTGGTGGCGGCTTCGTGATTCTGCCCGACAAGAAGGGAGACATATTCATCAGTGCCAGAAACGTGAGCCCGGCGATACACGGCGATAGGGTCCTGTTCAGACCGACGAAAACCTCCATCGGCAAAGGCCCGGAAGGTCAGATTGTCAAAATCCTCGAGAGGCCCTCAAGGATCCTCATAGGGAAATACGTTAAAAGCCGTTACGGCGACTTTGTGGTGCCGGATGACAAGAAACTTCCCCAGACTGTCTACGTTGAGGGAGACCGCAAGCTTAGCCCCCAGAATGGCCAGAAGGTGGTGCTTTTGCTCTCCCCCATCTCGCCGGAGACAAGTCAGCTGCCGACTGGAAGAATTACAGAGATATTGGGCTTCCCGGGCGAACCCGGACTTGACATCACCGCCCTGATAAGAAGTTACGATCTCCCCACCTCCTTCCCTCCGAAAGTCCAGAGGCAGGCTAAAAGCGTTGCCAGAACGCTCTCTGAGAAGGACCTCTCCGGTCGTAGAGATTTCCGCAAACAACTCTGCTTCACAATCGACCCTGCCGACGCCAAGGACCATGATGATGCCATCTCCCTGGAGAGATTATCCAACGGCAACTGGCTTCTGGGGGTGCATATCGCGGATGTCTCCAACTACGTCAGGGAGAATTCTGCCCTGGATGAGGAGGCGTTGTCCCGGGGCACCAGCGTCTATCTGGTGGACCGGGTAATTCCGATGTTGCCGGAGGAGCTCTCCAACGATATATGTAGCCTCAAGCCCAAGCAAGATCGCCTCACCACCAGCTGTCTCATCGAACTGAGCCAAAACGCCAAACTGCTCCGGTCAGAGATATGCGAATCGGTCATCCGCAGTCGCTACCGGCTGAACTACGAGGAGGTTCAGGACTTCTTCGACAGACAGAAATTCAGATATAGGTCCAAGAAACTTCAGGAAACCCTCACTGATATGCTGAATCTGAGCCGCAAGCTCTTAGAGAATCGAACCAAAAATGGTAGCCTGGACTTCGACCTTCCGGAGGCGAAGATAACTCTGGCGGAGGATGGCAGCGTCATCGAGATCTTCAAGGAGGTTCGGCTTGAGAGTCATCGCCTGATCGAAGAGTTTATGCTCCTGGCCAATAAGACCGTTGCTACCAGAGCCGCTGGCTGGGGGCTGCCTCTCCTTTTTCGGGTGCACGAGAAACCGAAGGCAGAAAAGATCGAGAATTTCGAGGCTTTGCTCCGAGACTTAGGTTACCACTTCAGATTCAAGGGGGAGGTCACCCCGAAGAAGATCCAACGGGTTCTGAAAGCTGTGGAGGGCAAACCGGAGGAGAACTTAGTGAACGAACTTCTGCTCCGCTCCATGATGAAAGCGTGCTACCAGCCAGACAACATCGGGCATTTCGCTTTGGCCTTTCCCCTCTACACTCACTTCACCTCCCCGATCCGCCGCTATCCCGACATGATTGTTCATCGAATACTGAAGCTCTACATGAACCGGGAATTCACCTCCCGAAGAAAGAGGGATTTCGCAAGGATGCTCCGCCGGGTGGGGGAGCACACCTCAGAGAGAGAAATAATCGCCGAGCAGGCCGAAAGAGATTCCATACGGGTCAAACAGATCGAATATGTCGCCGACCGTCTGGGAGAAATTTATTCCGGGGTGATTTCGGGGGTGACCAAATACGGTCTCTTCGTCAAAATCGATAATCTGCTGATAGAGGGTCTGGTCCCGGTCAAGGAGTTGAGCGACGACTATTACTATTTCGACCCCGAGGCTCACCGACTGGTTGGCAGACGGTGGGGGAAGACTCATCGGCTGGGGGACTCCGTCACGGTTCTGGTGAATCGCGTCGATCCGGAGAGAAGGGAGGTCGACTTCGTACTGGTACAAGATGGTAGACCCCAGGCTCAGCGAAGACGCAAGGGTAACATCCAAGGCCGGAAGAGGCCGGTCAGAGCCTGATCCTTTTCAGAAGAGTTATCCCCGGCAGCATAGTCAGGCAGAACCTAAAAGAAGATGAACAGGCTTCTGATAATCAGCAAGGATGAGAAGCGAAGGGGAACTCTCGAAGAGATTCTGAGAGAGTTATCCCTCACAATCGAGAGCGGAACTGACCCCGGCTTCGCGCTTAAGAGGTTGAGGGAGGAGACCTTCTCGATGGTCATCTTCGATCGCGAGAGTATAGAGGTGAGCCCAGAAACCTTCGCCAGAAAGGTTCTCTCGAGAAGCCCTCTCTCTTCTCTGGTTTTGATGTCCCCGCAACGTGAGGAGGTCTCAGATATTTATGAGAATGTCGAGGAGGTAATTTACTTTCCCTTTCAGAGGGAACAAGTTGAGACCAAACTTTCGAGGCTTTTGAAGGACAAGGAGTCCCTCCAGAGATGCAACTTAGTGGGGAGGTCGGCTCAACTCAAGCAGGTTGCGGGGACGATACTTTCGAGCGCCCCCACAGATATTACGGTTCTGATCACCGGGGAATCCGGCACCGGCAAGGAAGTGGTGGCTTCCGCAATTCATGACAACAGTGAGAGAAGAGGGGGACCGTTCATTGCGGTAAACTGCGGTGCCATCGCCGAGGGGGTTTTAGAATCCGAGCTTTTCGGTCACGAGAGGGGCGCTTTCACCGGCGCGGTCGCCCGGAGAAAGGGGATGTTTGAAACTGCCGATGGTGGCACCATCTTTCTCGACGAGATCGCAGAGGTGCCGCTCGCCACCCAGGTTAAGCTCTTGAGGGTGATCGAACAGAAAAGCTTCATGCGGGTCGGTGGCAGCGAGAACATCTCCGTCGATCTTCGGGTTGTGGCCGCCACCAGCAAAGACCTGTTGGAGGAGGTCGAAAGGGGAAATTTCCGCAGGGATTTATACTTTCGACTCAGCGTCGTTAAAATCGATTTGCCCCCTTTAAGGGAGAGAACCGAAGACATCCCCCCTCTGGTCTATCATTTCCTGAAGCAGTTATCCCGGGAGAAAAAGTACGAGTACCCGCCAGTGGGCGAGGAGGTTTTTAACTTGCTTAAGAGCTATCACTGGCCCGGCAACGTTCGGGAGCTTAGAAACCTCCTGGAAAGCCTGGCGGTGCTCTCCCCGGAGGGAAAAATAGGCGCTGCGGAGGTTGCCCGGTACATCCAGAAACAGGCGCAGTTCAACAAGAGTCTGCCGGTGGTTACCGGCCAGAGCGCCGAGGCAGCGGAGCATCAGGTCATCCTCCAGGCTCTAATGAGTTTGAAATCAGAGATTACCGCCTTGCGCAATCTGATAACGAAGGGAGTGGAATCACTCCCGACGGTGGAGGCTCGCGAGGTGGACACCGGCTGGCAGCGGCAGGAACCGGAGGAGGTGAAACCCGCCCCCAGTATGGAGGAGATGGAAAAGGAGCTCATTGTCCGAATCTTAAGAGAGGTGGGTGGCAACCGTAGAAAGGCCGCAAAGCTTTTGGGGATCGGGGAAAGGACTCTATATCGGAAGCTGGATAAGTATGGCTTGAGCTGAGAGGTTCGTTCCTGCCCCTGAC
>JBHIBM010000142.1:0-5731 GCA_046759085.1 Candidatus Zixiibacteriota bacterium | reverse complement strand
CCATCCCCCCGGGGGCAACCTCCCTGAATCACGAAGTTGGGAACCACCCGGTGAAATATCAAGCCGTCATAGAAACGAGAGTTCGTCAGATGAATGAAGTTGGCGACGGTTCTGGGGGCATACTCCGGCAGAAGCTCGATTATGATTTCTCCCTTCGGGGTGAAAACCCTTGCCCGTAGGAGCCTGTTGGGATTATGGTAAACCTCAAAATAGCTGCCGAATGTCAATTTGCTGCGGAACACCCCGGGGTCGTATTTTTGCTGCAGTGAGAGCTTGTTTGAGGCGGCGTGGGCCTCCCTTCTGACGATAGGGTCGCTATCAGCTAAAGCCTCCAAAAGGAGATTTTCGATCCTGACATCGACCTCTCCCGGAGTGGCAAGCTCCACCAGGGCGGAGATGACGGCTCTTTTGAACTCCGAGTAATAGCTCCGAGGGGTGAACTTGTAGGACTTTATCAACGGATAGACATACCTGGTATCTTTCGTTTTCGCCAGAGCTTCGGCGCAGAGGGAGCGCAGGGCGAAATCCATGCTCTCAAGGAGCACCGTCTCCAGCTTCCTCAATCCCCTCTTACCATCGATTGTCCTTTCGCTGACCGCGTAACCGATAGCATCGATTGCCGCCATCCGCACCCTTCTGTCCCTGTCGGCGGTCATTACCAGAAGCAATCTCTCCACCTCTTTCCCACCGACTTCTCTTAAGCCCTCCGCAACCTTGGCGCGCACATACCAGGACTCGTCCTTCAGAAGTTCCTTCAGATCCTCCAGGACCTTTCCGCTCCCCAGCTTGGGGACAGATACGGCAGCCTCGCCCCTTAAGATTTGTGAATCTGAATTCAAAAACCGGGTGACCTTCTCCAGCGCCCGCTTGTCTCCCAGATTTCCCAGGACTTTGATTGCCTCCGATAGGAGATTCTCGTTGTTGCTGCTGGACAGCAGTTCCAGCAGAGGTTTAACGGCTCTCTTATCGTCAATCTTGCCCAGGGCTCTGACGGCTTCAGTGGCGACACGCTGGTCCGGGTCTGGCAGAAGATTGAGAGCAGAAGGAAGGGCACCAGGGTCTTCGAGGTTGCCGAGACCTCTGACGGCATTGGCACGCACCTCCGGGTCGGAATTTCCGAGCAGCTCTTCGAAAACCGCGAAGCATTCCGGAGTTGCCAGACGCATCAGAGCGTAACTCAAGTTGTAGAGGAACTCTCCTTTTGCACTGTGTAAGGCTGAAATCAAGTCCGGCACCGCTTGTTTGTGGCCGAGCCTCCACAGAGCCAGGGCGGCCTGGCATCTTATGACCTCCGATGAATCTTTAAGCAGGAGTCGAATCCTCTCGCCCAGATTCTCCCCGCCGATTCTTCCCAGGGCTTCGATAGTCCTGGCGCGTACCTGTTGGTTTTCATCCTCCAGGTGGGGCAAGAGAAAGACGGTGGCGGAGCGGTTTTTTATCAGCCCACAGGCAAAGGCGGCTTGTTCTCTCACGGAGGGGTCCTCATCCTCGATCAGTCTCTGGAGGAGGTAGAAGTGGTGGGTGCTTTCCACCCTCCCTATGGTCGTAGCGGCGGCCCGGCGAATCTCAGGCCTTTTGTGCTGAACATACTCGCGGAGGGACAGATCTATTAAGCCCTGGTCCTCCAGCAAAGCCAGACGATAAAGCGGATACTCCTCCTGCTTCACGCACGACAGGAGTGAGAGCAGAATCAGTGCAGAGAAAAGCCAGATTTTCCTTGAACCCAAAGGTCTCCTCAGGATTTGCATAATTGCGCCTCCATCCGTATTTTGCTGTCAACATATGGAGCGCAGGATGGTAAATCAACAATTTTCTGTTGCAGTGACTGTTGCAAGAGAGCAAAAACTGCGTAAATTCTGAAACTTATCGATCTGGCTCTGGTTTCTAAGAGAGTAGAGACAAAGAGGGAATACCGATGGTTAGTGAGGAAAAGATAATTGAGGCCTTAAGAGAGGTCGAAGACCCGGAGCTTCACCGTAATCTGGTGGAGCTGGGAATGATTGAAAAGGTAGAGATCACCGGGAACAGTGTCAAGCTCCAGGTGGCCCTGACAGTTCCGACCTGCCCGATGAAGGACAAAATCGAAAATGATATCGTGAGGCGATTGAGGGGATTCGACGAGGTCGAGGAGGTGAAAGTGAACTTCACCACGATGTCCCCCCAGAAAAGCCAATCGCTGATAGAGAGTCTCTCTGAGGCCCAAGAAGAGGTGGTCTCCTCCATCTCACAGATTAAAAACGTCGTAGCCATCGCCTCGGGGAAGGGTGGAGTTGGTAAATCGACGGTCACCGCCAACCTGGCGGCAGCTCTGGCCAAGCGAGGCCACCGGGTGGGGGTGCTAGATGCTGACGTCTACGGTTTCTCCATTCCAACTCTGTTGGGCATTAGGGAGACCCCCACGGTGAGCGGAGGCAGGATTAACCCCCCGGAGAAATTTGGCATAAAGATCATCAGCATCGGTTTCTTCGTCAGCCAAGATACCGCCATAATCTGGAGGGGACCTCTTCTGCACAAGGCCATAACTCAGTTCATCGAGGAGGTGGAGTGGGGGGAGCTCGATTATCTTCTGATAGATCTGCCCCCCGGCACCGGAGATGTGACCATCTCGATTGCTCAAAAGCTCCCGGCGGCCTCCGTCTTGGTGGTGACCACCCCTCAGAGGTTGGCAACCTCGGTGGCCTCACGCATAGGTAGTCTGGCGGAGAAGACCGGCCTTAGGCTCCTGGGGGTGGTCGAGAATATGTCCTATTTTTTGAGCCCCGAAGGCAACAGATACGACATCTTCGGTCTGGGAGGCGGACAGCTTCTGGCCGGGGCTTTGAGGGCGCCGCTTTTCTGTCAGATTCCTCTGGAGATGAACCTGAGGCGGGACAGCGACGAAGGTATTCCGGCGGTCTTTTCCCAAAATGCCCAGAAATCCAAGGCGGTTTTTGAAGAATTAGCCTCACGAGTTGAAGAGGCAATGTCGAAGAAGTAGGGAGGAACGCTTGGTAGAAATGGACAGGTTTTCTGGTCAACTCTATTTGACAGCTAGGTTCAGAATCGCGGTGGCGCATGACCGCTTGAGGAGATTAATTCTTTCGAAGGGTCGACAACATAGGTGGATGAGCTCAAAATCCGAAAAAAAGTGAAGACACGATATAGGAGAGGAAATGAAAGAGAAAGTTGAAGAAGCATTGAACAGCATCCGGGCTTACCTGCAAGCCGATGGCGGGGATGTGGAATTGGTCGGAGTCGAAGAGGATGGTACCGTCAAAGTCCGTCTGACGGGTGCTTGTAAGGGTTGCCCGATGTCGCAGATGACCATCCAGATGGGGGTGGAGAGAAGCCTGAAAGAGAAAATCCCCGAAGTCAAGAAGGTCGTCGCTATTGACTGAACGAAAAAACTCCGGCAAAGCGCCGGAGCTTTTTCATTTTCATCTTAGGCTCTTCTACATGCCGAGCTTGAACTTAGCTCCCCCGAATATTGAAAACCGATTGAAATCTGAAGTCAGGCTAAAGCAAGCTACAGTAAAGAGCTTCATCGGCGGGTTGGCGTCTGAACGAACCCGGGCGAGGGGGTGCGATGTCTATTGCGCGCCCCAGAATCTATATGAAATAGTCCTTGACAGCACGTGCTTGGAAGGATATTATCCAAGTATAAACATATTAATCCATAGCTGAATTAGCCCGTGCACTTCAGGGTTCGGAAAAGGACAGAAGCTGTCGGTCGCATTGCAGATACGCCGGATCTGCGCACAATTCAAGGTGCCGCCATGCTACAAGCGGGTAAGGACCAAGAGAACAACAATGCTCATCAAACCTAAGGTCAGGTCGGGTGAGTTGCCTACTTAGAGGGCGAGATGCTGAACAATCTAAACAACGAGGAGGTATCATGGCCAAGTGCAGATTAATTTTGGCCTCACTCCTTTTCATCTGTTTAGTAGTACCAGCGAACGGACAGATGGAAAAGGGAGACTCGGAGGTTCAGTTCTTGGGAATGTTTATGACATTTACCGAGGCTGGTGCGGGTGGCTTTTTCATGGTCCAGGGAAGGTACGGATACTACATGACGGATAACGTTCAGTTAGGCATTGGACCTTCCTACATGGGAGACACCGAGGGAGATTTTGGCATGCTGGGTCTGTCTGCCTTCGGAAACTATGTTATACTTCTTGAAGACGGGAAGACCGCTCCTTACGGCGGGGCGCAGTTCTATCGCTACGAGCCTGTGCAGGCAGGCGCGAAAGGCAGTAGCCTTATTGGCTTGACAGGCGGTGTCAAGTATTACCTGACTCCTAAAACGGCCATCGATGGGAACGCGAACTATCAATTCGCATTGGAGAGTGGAGCGGGAGGAGGCGTCCTATTGTTCTTGGTGGGGCTCAGCTTCCTTTTTTAGGCATCGGTAATCAACGAGCAAGCCCCACTGGAAGGTTAGCATCCGACCTGACCATAGGGCTTGATGTTTGTAGTCGGTGTGGAGGCCGTGGAACCCCACCGGCTGTTGGTGTTTGGGACTATTATCAAGGTGGTCAGTCAGGTGAGAATTGCTCACCTCACAAAGTAGACTGCCAAGCACAGGTTTTGGGATTATGAGGAACCTAACCGGGTTATATCTGTTTTTCCTCGTTGTTGCGGGTATATGGTTACCCGCGGGCTACGGACAGGACTATTCGGTCACTCCTTACTGCAACCTTCAGATGGAGTCCGGGGGACGTATGACCGTGCTTGAGTTCTCGCCGGACGGGCAATTCTTAGCTGGGAGCACAGATCACGGTTCGGTAACTGTATGGGCTCTAGAAAACCGGACCCCTATATTCGAGCTGTCCGAATTCGGAAGAGTTCTCTTTGTAGACTTCTTAACCGGAGGGCAAGAAATTGTGGTGGTCGACAAAAAGGGGCGGATCTCCGGGGTCAACCTGCTTACCCGCCTGAAGTCTTTCTCATTCACTTCCCGGTCTGCTCCCAGGGTGGTAGCCCTGGACAACGGAAAGCGATTCCTGGCACTGATTAACAGGAAGCAGAAAGTGGAGATATTCGACCTTGTGGCCAAGATGCCGGTTGGGACCATCAATGGTGGTGATGAGTCGAAACATACGGTTTTTTTGGGTTTTGACCGTCTGGGACAGCAATTGGTGGCTATAACCGAGCGGGGAGAGGTCTTAGTCTGGAACCCGGCGACGCTAAGATTATTAAGGAAGGCATCCTTAGGCGGCGGAGAGCTGCACGGCTCCAGATCCCTGATACATGCGGCTTCCACTAATCGGTCTGCCAATGTTTTCATTGTGGGGCTGGAGGAGGTGGCCCTGCCCAAAGGTGGGCTCTCTGGCATGGCTCGCCCGGGAGATCTGGTCCGCACACAGACTATCATTGCCTATGATTTCAATACCGGGATTGAGATCAAGAGAATAAAGTTCCCTTATAGCGCTGTGTCCCTTATAGCAATGGGACCTGGTAACGACCATGCTGCGGTCGTGGCTAAGGGGGCAACACACATCCGCCTTACAGATTTTCGCAAAGGAGAGTTCGGGGCTACTGTCTCCCGCCAAGGTAGCCCCACCACCATTGCTGTATCGGGAGACGATAGGTATCTTGCAGCGGGATACGCCAACGGAATAGTGGGAGTCTGGTCACTAGAATTCATCGGTTCGAGAATAGCGACCTCAGAAGGAGAAGCTGCGCTACCTACCCTGGGAGGGCGTATTCGTCCGACAAGCCAACTTTCACCGGCCTTGCAGCCCGGTAGTCC
>JBHIBM010000141.1:0-5747 GCA_046759085.1 Candidatus Zixiibacteriota bacterium | reverse complement strand
CGTCCCCAACAGAAAAAACAGAAACAACATCGAGAGATGCTTGGCACCTTGAGCAAGGGGGACCGGGTGGTGACCAGTGGGGGGATGTTCGGGACTATCGTGGGAATAAGCGACAAAGACAACATCGTGGTTTTGAGGATTGGAGAGAACACCAAGGTGGAGTTTCTGAGATCCTCGATCGCGGGGAAGGCCGACAAATAAAGAGGGAGGTTGAGCCCCCGAGAACTTTCGGGCCGTCAGAACAGTTTAACTCAGGGGGGTATTTTGGTTTGATTGCATGACTAAGCCGAAGCCGTGAGTGTATTTAGAGTGCGAATCTACGGGGACCAAGTCCTAAGACAGGTAGCCCGAGAGGTAGAGGAGATTAACGGCAGGTTGGCCGAGCTGGCCGATGGCATTCTTCAGACTATGAAGCATAACAAAGCCGTAGGACTGGCGGCCAATCAAATCGGAGCTCTGAATAGGATCTTTGCTCTGGATGCCTCTTTCCAGTCCCCGAGACTTGAGCCCTTCGTATTGATTAACCCTGAAATAGTGGAGGTGTCGGGTCTGCAGGTAGGGGAGGAGGGGTGTCTCTCCTTTCCGGGGATTTTCGAGGAGATCGAACGGCCCCAGCGAGTGACCGTAAAGGGTTTGAACCTGGAGGGCGAGGAGTTGCAGTTTGAAGGCGAGGGCATTGTCGCCAGAGCCATCCTACACGAGCTCGACCATCTGAACGGGAGGCTCATCATCGACCACGTGGGGTCTATCAAAAAGCAGCTAATCTCCGCTCGGATGAGGAAAATCTCCAAGGGAAACCCTCCTTAGAGGTCGGGATTCGACGACCCAGCTACCCCTGCCGAAGGCGGGTGGATGAGGTGGAATGAGAGTAATATTTTGCGGCAATCCGGAATTTGCCCTCCCCAGTTTAGAGGTGATCGTCAGCGCCAGCTATGAAGTCGCCGCAGTAATTACCTCTCCAGACCGGCCCAAGGGCCGGGGCCTGAAGCTCTCAGCTCCGGCGGTCAAACAGAAAGCATTGGAGTTGGGACTCCGAGTTTTGCAGCCCTCAAAGCTCAAGGAGCAAGGATTCTTGACCGAGGTTGAGTCCTTGAATGCGGAGGTGATGGTGGTGGTTGCCTTCAGGATTTTGCCCCCGGAGCTGTTCATGTTGCCCTCCAGGGGTGCCTTCAACTTGCACGCCTCTCTGCTTCCCCGCTATCGGGGAGCCGCCCCCATCAACTGGGCCATCATAAACGGCGAGACCGAGACCGGACTGACCACTTTTTTCCTGAAAAGGAAGGTCGATACTGGCGATACTATTCTACAGAGGCGGGTGGAGATCGGGGAGGAGGAGACTTTTGGGGAGCTCAGTCAGAGGTTATCGCATCTGGGTGCGGAGCTGGTCCTGGACACTTTGAAGCTCTTGCAAAGCGGGGAGGTCAAGACTACCACCCAAGATGAAAGTATGGCCACCAGAGCACCCAAGATAGAGAAGGAACATTGTCGGATAGATTGGAGTAAGAAAGCTGAGGAGGTGAGAAACCTGATTCGAGGGCTCTCCCCCCTACCGGGGGCATACACCCATTTCCGGGGGAAGACTTTGAAACTCTATCGCTCGCAGCGGAGCGGTGATCTTCAGTTGAGCGGACGGCCGGGAGAGGTGCTATTGTCGAGTCCCAAAGAGGGGACGGCAATCGCCTGCGGGAAGGCCTCCCTTTGGCTTCAGGAGTTGCAGCTCGAGGGCAAAAGAGTGATAACTGCTCAGGAGTTCGTTCGTGGCTATAGGGTTGAGGTCGGCGAGGTCTTAGGATGAAGAGCAAGTGGATTTTCCTGCGGCTTTCGATTCTCTCGCTGGCAATTCTCGTAGTCTCTTTTGCCGCCTTGTGGTATTTGATAGCGCCCCGGCTGGAGGAGTCCAATGTCTATCTGGCCTGGGTCATTAGACTAGCTCTGGTAGCCTCCCTGGGGACAATTGCGGTGGGGTTGGGTCTCATAGTTCTCTCCTCCGGTACCGAAAAGGATTTCCTCTGGCCCCGCGGGGAGAAACAGGTTACCGTAAAAGTCCTTTTCCCCCTCAACATACTTCTGGGAAGGCTCTTGGGGATCTCCAAGGACACCGTCAGAAGCTCCTTCGTGGAGGTCAACAACTCCCTGGTCAAAGCCTCTCGAAAGCGCCTCCAAAGGGGTAAGGTGCTGATACTACTTTCCCAGTGCCTCCAGAATTTCGACTGTCCCCACCGCGTCACCGCCACCCATCTCAACTGCAAACGTTGTGGGAAGTGTCAATTGAATGAGATCATCGCTTTGAAGGAGAAATACGAGGCCCAGCTTGCAGTCGCCACCGGGGGCACCCTGGCGAGGAAAATCATTGTAGATACCAGACCCAGCGCAATCGTGGCCGTCGCCTGTGAACGGGATCTGACCAGCGGAATTCAGGACGCCTATCCCGTTCCGGTCTTCGGGGTTTTGAACAGGCGCCCTTATGGCCCCTGTTACAACACTGAGATTGACCTCGACCGCCTGGAGACGGCAGTGGAGTTTATGTCCAATGGTTGTGGCAATGCCAACTAACCAGCAAAATATCAAAACAGATATTATCACCAGCGTTTCCGACTACGAGACTCGGATTGCCATCTTGGAGGACGAGCGTCTGGTCGAACTTCTAGTGGAAAGGCCGGAGAAGGAGCGGATGGTGGGGGACATCTACAAGGGGAAAATCACCGCGGTTCTTGGCGGCCTGCAGGCCGCATTCGTCGACATCGGAGGTGCCAAAAGCGCTTTTCTGCACCTTTCCGATGTCGGTGCCTTCGGAGGCGGAACCGATCTTTTATACGATATGGAGCTGGACGACGAATCTCTGGCGGAGTTTGCCTCCAAAAGGAAGGACCCCCGCTCCAGGATCCAGGACATCTTTCAAAGGGGGCAGGAGGTTTTGGTGCAGGTCATCAAGGAGGCCATCGGGGATAAGGGCCCCAAGGCGACCTCGGAGATCTCGCTGCCGGGACGCTACCTGGTCTTAGTGCCGGGGGCCGAACATGTCGGCGTCTCCAGAAAGATCACCGGCTGGGACGAGAAAAAGAGAGTCAAGCGTTTAGCCAGGGAGTTGAGACCGGATGGCTTCGGGCTTATCGTCCGCACCGTGGGAGAGGGGAAAACCGAAAAGGAATTCGAAGCCGACATCAAGATGCTCACCAGACTGTGGAGGAAAATCAAAAAGAGGGTAGAACGGCGCACCGCTCCCAGTCTGGTCCACAAAGATATGGAGGTCACCTCCGGCATAATCCGCGACTTACTCTCGCCGGAGGTTGACCGGGTGGTTATCGACTCCAGGCGGGAGTACCGCAAGATCGTCTCCTATCTGGGGGCAGTCGCCCCCAACCTGCGCTCCAAGGTCGAATACTACAACCAGCTCACGCCGATCTTTGACGATTTCGGAATTGAGCCCCAGATAGAGCGGATGCTCGACCGGAAGGTCTGGATCAAAAAAGGTGCTTACATCGTCATCGACCAGACGGAGGCCCTGGTGACCATCGACGTCAACACCGGGCGCTTCACCGGGAGGGGGAGCCAGGAGGCCACCATTCTAATGACCAACATTGAAGCCGCCAAGGAGATCGCTCGCCAGATAAGGCTCTGCGACATCGGGGGGATTATCGTCATCGATTTCATCGATATGAGTCTGAAGGAGAACCGCAAGAGGTTGTTCGACGAGTTCAAGGCAGCCTTGAGGCGGGACCGCTCCAAGACCTTCATCTATCCTCCCAGCGATCTGGGAATAGTCGAGATGACCAGGGAGCGAACCAAGCCCAGCCTGATGCACACCTTCAGCGAACCTTGTCCTCTCTGCTCCGGGATTGGGAGAGTTCTCTCCAAGGAGACCATCGCGGTTAAAGTGGAAAGATGGTTTGCCCGCGCCAAAGCCGGTTCGGGGTTGAGGAACTACTGCCTGGTGCTTCATCCACTGGTAGCGGAGATTCTGGCCGATGGGGGCCAGGACCGCATCAAAAAGCTGTCTAAGCGTTTCGGCTTCAAAATCGACCTCATCCGCGACGCCAGCATGCATCCGGAGAGTTTTAAGGTAATCTCCTCCCGAAACGATGCTGATATCACTCAGAAGTTCCTGAGTCTGCGCTAGCAACGGTCAAAAGCAAGAGGGGAACGGGGTTTGAGAGTGAACTCCCGATGGCGAGCAGGGAACAAAGGGGTTGCCCACCTTTCCGATTGTATTATATTGACGCCGTGACAAAAGCCAGATAAGCTAAAGTGGATAAGTTTGTAATAACTGGTGGACGGAGGTTATCGGGGAGAGTTGAGATTGCCGGCTCCAAGAACGCGGTCTTGCCGATTTTGGCCGCCACCCTGTTGCCCAACAGAGGCGAGAGCATAATTCACAACCTCCCCGATCTCAGAGATGTAGATATCTTCATGCAGGTGCTGGAGTATCTGGGGGCGAGGGTTAAGAGATACCCTCAAGACAAAACCCTCGCAATCAACAGCGAAAACCTCAAGGGCAACGAAGCCCCTTACCATTTGGTGCGTAAGATGCGAGCCTCCTTCCTGGTCTTTGGACCTCTTTTGGCTCGTTTCGGAAGGGCTCAGGTTTCACTGCCCGGGGGGTGTGTGCTGGGCCAGCGCTCGGTGAATTTACACCTGTTGGGATTCACCCTGATGGGAGCTAAGATCTCGGAGGAGGGGGGCTACGTCATTGCGGAGGCCGACCGGCTCTCCGGCAGCACCATCCATTTCGACCGCCCCACCCATACCGGAACCGAGAACCTGATGTTGGCGGGCAGCTTGGCCCGGGGCACGACCGTCCTGGTCAATGCCGCCTGCGACCCGGAGGTGGTGGATTTGGCCAACTGTCTAAACCGCATGGGTGCAAATATCTCCGGGGCGGGAACCTCCCAGATAACCATCACCGGCGTCAAAAGGTTACAGGCGGTGGAATACACCCCGATTCCCGACCGCCTGGAGACCGGGACGTACATGATGGCGGCCGCTGTCACCGGAGGTCGTCTGGAGCTGGACCGTCCAAAAAGCGACCATTTGGGAATAGTGGTGGACAAGCTGTCGACAATGGGGGCAGAGATTCAGGCCGAAGAGAAGCGGATCCGGATTCGGGGTCCTTCCCGACTCAAACCAATTAAGGTAACCACCTATCCGTATCCCGGCTTTCCCACCGACCTGCAGAGCTCCATCATGGCACTGGCCACCGTGGCAGACGGCGTCAGCCACATCCGGGAGACGGTGTTCGAAAACCGTTTTACTCACGTCATGGAGCTGAATCGCCTGGGGGCCTCGGTGGAGGTGTCCGCAGACGAAGCCACCATAAATGGTGTAGAAAGATTGAAGGGGGCAAGTGTAATGGCCTCGGACATAAGGGCCGGAGCGGGATTGGTCTTGGCGGGACTCGCCGCCGAGGGGCAAACCGAGGTATTACGAGTTTATCACATCGACCGGGGCTACGAGCATATGGAGTCAAAATTAGCCTCCCTGGGAGCCGAGATCAAGAGGAGACCGCAGTAAAGCTAAAGAGGGCGGGAACATGCTTACACTCCAGAAGTTGAACAAAATAGAGTTGTAGAATCGAGGTTTGAACCATGCGCCGGAAATTCCCACATGCTATCATAGTGGTGACTATTCTGCTGTTTGTCTCTCTTCCCCAGAGCTGGTCCCAGGAGAATCTGTACTTCGGGAAGAACAAGGTCCAATACAAGCAGTTCAAGTGGTATTATCTGCAGAGTAAGCATTTCGACATCTATTTC